>CAYWHV010000178.1:0-5708 GCA_964458045.1 uncultured Methanospirillum sp. | reverse complement strand
TTTTGATGTGCCTGGTCTTTCTTTTCCTCTTTTATCCGTAGAAGATTTGCGACTGCCATCTGTTTGTTTTCGGTTGCGAGGATCTGCTGGAGGAGTTCATTTTTTATGAGCATTTGATTCGTTACTTGCCGGGCTGCAAACTGAGTTTCGATTTCTGATGCAGCATTTTTTCCTGCATAGAGATTTGCTTCAATTTTTTCGTCAGCTTCTTTCATTTGTTTCATAAGAGTGGAATATTGGTATTCCAGCTCAGCGGCCGTTATGCGCAGATCACCAGAGGAGATCTTGTCAAGGCCGTTTTTCCGTCCAAAGATCCCGCGGGCCATTTTTAGAACTCACTTTTTTCTAAGGATTTTTCGATGTCTTTTTCTATGGAGAGCATGCTTTCGGCTTCTGAAATATTCAGACTGCCTGCCTCGACACTATTCCAGATGTCAAACATCTGCTTTTCTGCTTCGTCAACATCGGAGTCAGAATCCGTGATGTCAAGTGCAAAGATGCGGTTGAGATCGTCGAGAATATTCTCGAAACCTTTTCCAGACAGGTTGACTTTGATGAGGGCCGACTCGAAGTTTTCAGGAGAGAGACTCTGGATTTTGTTCCAGACCTGAGTGGTTTCCAGATCCCGCTGATACTTTTTGATGATGATGAGGTTTGATACAAACATGTACTGTTTGTGTAAGGTCAGGAAGTTCTTGATTTTGAGTTTTCCGCTCATATCAAGTTGTTTTAACTCCTGCGCGATCATCTTTTTCTTGATCAGATCGGCTCCTATACCCTCATTAAAAAGGGATTTTTTCGCTTTTTCAATTGTCTCGATCTCTTTTCTGAGACGATTGATCCTGATTTTGAGTCTGAGCTCTTCTTCCTGGAGTTCTGTGCTCGTGAATTTGTCGATCGCAGTATTTTTTTTGAACGGATTTTTCAGTTCCATTTTTGTCACAAGGATTTCATTGGTTTTTCATCGATATAAATCTATTCTCCAAAACGGATTATAAATATAATAACCTTAAAATCGAATGTCCAATGTGGTGATAGAAATATATAGTCATAAAACATATTCCTTATTTAATATGGATTATCTGATTTTGGTAGATTATCAGTCCGATGCGGAGCGTAAACGGATAGATTACGCTATTGAACGCTGGAAGGATAAGGGGAAAATACATAAACCAAAGGGAACAGTGATCCATTATGCCGGAGATGATGTGGATGAATTTCTTGATGATCTGTATTCCCGTCTGAGTGTCGGAGCCGGATCAGTGCATATTTTCGCAGGAGATGCCTATTCTCCTGATATTAATGAGCAGACAACACAGCTGAAATATACTACGACTATGGACTTGGCAGCGGTTGAAAATTTCCTGAAATATATCATGAATAAACTCGGGGCTTCGTTTGAGGGAACAAAACAGGGAATCAAATCATATACGGCATACACGAAGAAAGGACAGGCAGGGATCGATGTTGCTTTAACGGCGGGAGATAATACGGCTGTTTTAGTTATTGTGCGGGGATATGGGGAGGTTGTGTCATTTATTGCCGGAAGAATCGATAAAGAACTGAAGGTTTTCTTAGGAGATGATGAGTGATGAGTACCCACCATCATCGCGCAGCCCATACATCTGGTATCAATTACGAACAACTTGGCTGGAAATTCAAGCACCAGGGAAACTATGAAGCAGCGATCGATGCTTTCGATAAAGCAATTGTACGCAAACAAAGAACCTACTTTGCTTTGCATGGAAAAGGTGAGTGCCTTCTTCATTTAGGTAAATATTCTGATGCCCTCAACTGTTTTGAGCATGCAATAAAAATCGATCGGCGTCATGCATGGGCATATCATGGGGCGGGACGTGTTTATCATTATCTGGAAAAATATGATCTGGCTATTGCGTATTATAACAAAAGTATTGATATCACCAGACAGTCTGTTGTCGCCTGGCATTGGAAAGGGCGAACATTCATCCGGATGGGTGAATATGTACTCGCTGAAGAAGCTCTCAACATAGCTCTGCGAAACGCAATCGGGAGCAAACACGGCAGAGATTCGATCCCTCAGATCGAGGCGGATTTAGAACTGGCAAAGACACATAAAATGGATCCGAGTCCTCCGAGTAACGTAACACCCAACCCGAATATCATTATTTATGGTGATAATAATGCACCGGTCAATGTTGGCGGAATTCAGGCAACTGATGACGCAATACTGAATCGTCCCATAATTACGGGTGAACACGGCTCCGGGTGGAAAGACCATGTCGAACCGGCCATAGATAAATCTGAAGAACAAAACCCCGGGAATACAAAACACTCAAGCATTTTTTCGCGCATTTTTCAGAAAAACACCTGCCCGGATTGCGGGACCACGATCCAAAACAATCAGAAGTATTGTAACAACTGCGGGAGGAAACTGGAATGAAAATCGATCTAAGCGGCCCTCTTTACGATGCACTGAAAAAAACAACCGCAGAGTATTCAGCCTTGATAGAGAAAAATAATCTTCTCGGAGCAAGAAAAAAAGCTGCAGTGATCGTGAGAATATATCGCGAACTTGCAGATAAGACTCCTGCAAATAGAAAAGAGAATACTGAGTGTGTAGCAAAACAGGGAATCAAATCAGATATGGCACATAAGAAGATAGGACAGGCGAGGATCGACATTACTTTAACGGCGGAAGATAAAAAGGATGTTTTAGTTGTTGTGCGAGGATATGGAGAAGTTGTTTCATGTATTTTTGAAAGAATCGATAAAGAACTGAAGGTTTTCCTGGAGGCGGAGTGAACAATGATACAAAACGAACGCTATCAATTTTTGTACAATCAAGGTGTAATGAATTTGAACAGAGGAAGATACGCGGAAGCTCTCAAATCGTTTGAAAATGCAAGACGCGAATCAGATAATTCATATGCATATTCCGGAATTGGACGTGCATATTATGGTCTTGGAAAATACAGCGATGCTCTGAAAAATTTTGAAATAGCATGCGTTAGGTACTCTGGAAATATTCAGGCAGCTCATTGGATGGCGAAGACCCTCGGTAAAATGAAGCGCTATAGCGAAGCTGAAGCACAGTTTAATGTGGTGTTGAGAAGACTGGGGAATGGACCTATAAATTTCTATCAGGAAGTCTATGCGGACTATGAAGATATGAAAGATGAGAGGGAGGGAAGGAAACCCAGAGGTTCGGTTCATAAACCTCCCATGTCATATTCTGTGAACAAAGATTCATCTACAAAAATAATTATCAATGGTGATGTTTCTGCTCCAGTTAACATCGGAGGAATTCAGGCAACCGATGACGCGATAATAAACAGAGCAGAGATTGACAATTCAGCAAAGAAAGAAGTTGTCGGATTCAACTCCAAAAAAGATGGTTTTTTCTCAAAAATATTTGGGTCAAAAAAATCTACCTGCCCGGATTGCGGGACCACGATCCAAAACAATCAGAAGTATTGTAACAACTGCGGGAGGAAACTGGAATGAAATCGCCATTTCGTGCATCCGGTAAGTTAACAAATGACGCTCATATTGTCAACTTTAGAAATCCTCAAAGAGCACTTAAAATTATTCAGGAGGCACTTGTTAATAATGAAAACAAATACTGGGCATTTGCTGAGCAGGGAAATATCTATACCGCTCTGTCAGAATATGATGCTGCTCTGACTTCATTTGATAAAGCTCTGAAAATTTCCAATGGAGATTATGCACAGTCCGGAAAAGGAAGATGTCTTTATCTTATGAGGCAGTATCCAGCAGCACTACAATGTTTTGAAAATGCATTATCCATTGATGATGAAAGTTTCATGTCTATGCATTGGAAAGGAAAAACTCTTGCCAAACTGAACAGATTGGATGAAGCTGAGAAACAACTATCTGAAACACTATCTCTCCTGAGAATTAATCGGGCGAGACCCGGATTCATAAATGAAGTCCGTGACGATTTAGATGATGTCAGAAATAAACTGGGATATAATACAATACATTCAAAAAAAGGTTCAGATTCAGAATCGGGATCCAAAAGCGAATCGAGTATTTCAAGAGATTACAAAGAAGCCAAGACTACCATTATAATCAATGGAAATAATAATCCGATTAATCTTGGTGGAATTCAGGTAACCGATGACGGCATACTGAATCGTCCTATATTTACGAGTGAAAACGGCCCGGGGTCTACAGACCCTGTCGAACCAGCCATCAAAAAATCTGATGAAAATAAATCTGCTGAAAAGAGATTCGGGAATACAAAACACTCAAGCATTTTTTCGCGCATTTTTCAGAAAAACACCTGCCCGGATTGCGGGACCACGATCCAAAACAATCAGAAGTATTGTAACAACTGCGGGAGGAAACTGGAATGAAAATCGATCTAAGCGGCCCTCTTTACGATGCACTGAAAAAAACAACTGCAGAGTATCATCAGCTCAAAAGTAAGAACGACATCGAAGGTTCCAGGGAAAAAGCTGGAGAGATCGCCATACTCAATCAGGAGCTTGCAAAGATCAATGTGTCACGGAGAAAAGAACTCGAAGAACAGGCAAGAAGATGGGATGCCGTTTCCAAGGGAAAGACACAGAAAACATCTGCCAAAAACACCATCACTCCCGGGATGACCAAAAACAATAGTGAGACCGAAGAGGAGCACGATGACCTTCTGCAAAAAGCGAACTCCCTCATCACCTCTTCAAAAGTAACCTGGTCAGATATCGGCGGGCTTGATTCTGTAAAAAAACTGATGATGGAAACGGTGGTGATCGCAGGTCTCCAAAAACCCGAGTCCATCAAACCCTGGAAAGGCATTCTTCTCTTTGGACCTCCGGGCACCGGGAAAACTCTTCTTGCGGCTGCGTCGGCAGGAAGTCTGGATGCAACATTCTATGATGTGAAATCGGAGAGTGTGCTCTCGAAATATTTCGGTGAATCTTCAAAACTCATCTCCACTCTTTACAACTCAGCAAGAGATAACTCCCCATCGATCGTTTTTATTGATGAATTCGATGCTCTCAGTCAGTCCAGGGACGGGGAAACAAGCGAGGCAACGCGCAAAGTTCTCTCAAGTCTCCTGACTGAATTGGACGGTCTTTCCGACAAGAAAAGCGATCAGCTTCTCCTGACTCTTGCAGCGACAAATACCCCGTGGGATCTGGATACAGCAGTTTTGTCCCGTTTCCCACGGCGGATCTATGTCCCTCTTCCTGATCAGAAAGCGTGTAAGGAGATCATCAGGATCCAGACAAAGGGTATGGACATCTCAGAGGTTTCTCTGGACAGCATTTCCGCAAAGTGTGTGGAGATGCTCTATTCGGGACGTGATCTTTCCAACTTCTGTCAGCAGGCGATATGGACGATGATCCATACGGTGAATCCTGATCTCTATAAAATGGCTGAACTTCCATTTGATGAACTGAAAAGAAGAAGTTTGGCAACGAGACCTCTTGCTGATGATGATTTTCGTGAGGCTTTTCTGAAGATCCGCTCACCAATGACAAAAATTATGCTTGAGCGATACGAACAATGGAACATTGAGTGTGGTGAAGTGTAAAGATGGCATTTAGCTTTTTTAACAAGAAAAATCCGGCAGTGGAACAATACACAAAAGAAGCAGAACAGGGAGATGCGACAGCACAATTCAATCTAGGACGGTGTTATGGTATTGGTGAGGGGGTGAAGAAAGATATGAAAAAGGTGGTATATTGGTTCACAAAAGC
>CAYWHV010000177.1:0-5718 GCA_964458045.1 uncultured Methanospirillum sp. | reverse complement strand
TCTCCCTGGAGTGCATTTACCGTGGGGAAATCTTTTGATTTGGTAATACCTGCTACGATGAGGCTTCCATCCGGCAGGGTTATAACATCCCGTGCATCGTCCGGTCCTGAACCACCAAGATAGGTGGAATACATTGCCGGATATTTTCCTTCCGGATCAAACTTAGTAACAAATGCATCGAAGGGGCCACGGAGTTTGTCCTGGTATGGTTTTATTGTCAGGAAATTTGGAGACTCTGTCTGCCCTACAATACATGCATATCCATTTGGATCCACAGAAACCGCAGTTCCTGCATCAAATGCCGAACCACCGATAAAGTTGGAGTATACAATGGAGTTGCCCTCGGGTGTAAATTTGGTGATAAATGCATCAGGAAGACCACCGTATGGTGACAACTGATACCGGTTTACGACCGGGAAGTTCCATGATGCAGTCTGACCGGTAACAAAGACATTGTGGGTTTTATCAATGTCAATATCAAATCCGAAGTCATCATGTTCGCCACCAAAGTATGTCGAGAAGACAAGATCTTTTCCGGTTGGATCTAATTTTGCCATCCATACATCATATCCGCCTGCAAGAGCATTCCGGTATGGATTCTTTGTTGGGAAGTTTGGTGAATTTGTTCCTCCGGTAATATACGCATTCCCTGCTTCGTCAATTACGAGACCGGTACCTTCGTCAGTTCCTGACCCTCCAAGATAGGATATATAAACAAGATCAGTACCATCAGGATTCACTTTTACGACAAAGGCATCCTTTTCACCGCCACCGAAGTAGGGCTGAATACTTCCTGGAGCAAGTCCTTCCGCAGATATGTCCCCGGAACTCAGTGCCTGCTGCGTTGCTGGTGGATGATGATTTGCGAGCGGATCCTTGGAGTTGTTTTTGAAATATTTCAGGTGATCTGACCATGAAGTTCCGATAAAGTATGCATATCCGTCTTTATCGACCTTGATCGAGTTCCCCTGGTCTCGGCCATCCCCTCCAAAGTAGAGAGAATACCGCAAGACCGGGTCTATGATCAGTGGAAGAGATGGATCATACGCTCCAAGGTCAAAGGTGACGGTTGCATCAGGGCCAAGGATATAGGAACACTCAACATCAGTCTTTGTTCCATTGATCTCCTGGTACGCAACCGGAGCTTCATCAACAATCTGCCGTGCAGGAGTCTCTATTACCAGATCTCCGGTCGTCTCATTCAGCGATATACCGGTATGCCCCTGATATACCAGCATTATCTGAGCTGGATCAGCCCCTGCATCAAGAATGAATTCACTCTTTAACAGGCCTTCAGTCCCAGATACGGTATAATCAATTCCGGTATAGACATCTTCATACTTGACCCCTGATGTCAGCATGGCGCCAATAACCCACGCAGACGGATCAGTGCCATAGTAGAAGTTCGCTGTTCCATTGAGTGGATTCAGACCGATGATCTTCTTTTCAGGATTAGACCCGTTCAGGAGCATGAATACTGAGCTGTTGCCGGGACTATGGCTGAATTCCATACCCTCCTCAGTAATTGAAATGACCTGATCAGTTGACTGGGTCTGGTACGATACATTATCTTCAAACTGCCCGTTGTTCTGAATAAAAACAAGGGGCATTGAAGCCAGCTTTGCCGTTAGTGCCTGAGTATCTTCGCCTGCAATCTCATCCGCAGATACGAATGTACCTGCTAATAAGAAAATGGCCAGAATGAGGCACCAGACAGTCTTCGCATTCCCCATCATACAAATTACCCGCGATCGAAAGTTATGTATACGCAAGTATATCTCACAATGAATTAAAAACATATCGAAAGTTCTGGTCAATTGGAGAAAAATAATACTGCTGTATATGTGATCCACGCTGCGTCAGCCAAAATAATTTTTTTCAGATAGTCATCAGAAAATATTAATTATTTATCAGTTTTTGGCTAAATTATAGGAAATATTTCATTTTTCATAGAGACATATAAAGCTGTCGCATAATAATCACACCAGACAACACGCTTTTTTCCCTAATTCATGACATCATACATTTTTCAGCAAGCGCAGGGCTTTACCAATGCATCTAATAGTCTGCACCACCTATAAAAATGCATACGTGACTCTCACAGATCATACCAGAACAACCACAGCGGCAACCAGCCTGCTCCCGGCATATGTTCCCATATTTTCTCATGAACTGGATCAGACCAATTTCCTGATTACACAAAAGGATCAGGAACCCTGTGTCATCACTCCGACAGGAGGAATTATACAAAAAGTCTGGCTGACCGGAGCCCTGACGACCTATGATCCCGGCAGGCAAGGGGGCATCATCAGGATTGCAGACCCAACCGGGGCAGTCAGCTTCATAATACGACCTCAGGCACTCGATACTCTTGAACAGGGAGATCTGGTTCCTCCTTTATTTCTGAGCGTTACTGCACGCCCGGAGAAAAATACCGGATCAGACGGGAGAACCGTGCGATGGATAATTGAGACCTGCAGAATAGCAACCCGGCAGGATAGGGATGCATGGATACTAGCCGCTGCCAGGTCTCTCCTTGAAAGACTCCAGGAGATGCAAACGGGTCTTCTTTCCGGTGATGGGGATGGGCGAATCCGTGATGCACAAAATCACTATCAAATCATGCCAGGAGACCTGAAAGGATTTGCGGAGCTTGCAGAAAAAGCCCTGGGAGTGATAAAGGAACCTGGACCGCCAGTAGAACCTGCAGAGCTCATCCTCTCACTCATAAAGGAATATGCAGGTCCACGGGGGATTCATATCGACGATATACACAAGTACACACGGCGTGCAGCCCTTGCCGATGATCTGGTCAGGGACACCATAAGAAATCTTGTTGCTGAAGATGAGGTATATCAGCCGGCACCCGGATATATAAAACTCCTCTGACTGAATCTGATGAACATTGAATTTTTTCCATCAGGTCCTGGTGTGCTGGTGGAAGAAGAACAAAGAATTCTTTTTCTCGCCGATATTCACATGGGTATTGAGCATGAACTGCAAAAACACGGGTTTCATTTCAGGACCCGGGGGCAGGATCGCATCACCCGGATATGTGATCTCATCACCGAATCCAGTCCGGATCTGATGGTAATCCTTGGTGATGTAAAGCACCGCGTCCCAGGAACGTCATACCAGGAATTTTTTGAACTGGGAAGTCTCTTTTCAGCACTTCGAAAGATCATCCCGTTTATTGTCACTCCGGGAAATCATGATCCAGGGATTGAGGAGTTCTTAAAACCAGAAGAGATGAGAAAGAAAGAAGGATCTCTCGTTGGACCTGTCGGAATCCTGCATGGTCACACGATTCCCAATCCTGATCTCCAGGGTCATCTCATCCTGTGTGGTCATCATCACCCGGTTGTGTCACTGACAGACCAGGTGGGAGTAGCTCTCAAGTCTCCGTGCTTTATCCTGGGAGAGATAGATGACCATATATTTCCTGAAGAACCTGATGAAGAGACCAGAACCAGACTCCTGATGGTTCCATCATGTAATGAACTGACCGGATATGGAATAGAAAAGACCTTCCGATCACCGTTCTCACCTCTTTCCAGATCACTTATCATTGAAACGGCAGAGATTCTGCTGCCAGATGGAACATACGCAGGAGATCTCCACACCCATCTTGCCTATGAAAAAGACGCACCAGCTTGATCCCCGGATACTGGATGTTATCAGGGACCGGGGGTTTTCAGAACTCTCCGAAGTTCAGCAGCAGGCGATACCAAAGATATTGCAGGGAGATCACCTGCTCCTGATTGCACCGACGGGAACAGGTAAGACGGAGAGTGCGATGATCCCGGTGTTAAGCGGGATGCTTCATTCAGAAGGCACGGGATTTACCACCCTGTATATTACCCCGCTCAGGGCCCTGAACCGGGACATTTTACGAAGGATGGAGTGGTGGTGCCAGAATCTCGGGCTTACGAGTGGGGTCAGACATGGAGATACGTCGCAGGCAGAACGAAGAAAACAAGTTCTCCATCCTCCGGACCTGCTGGTCACCACACCAGAAACCATCCAGGCCCTCTTTATGGGAAAACGTCTCAGGGAACATCTCCGTTCGGTCAGATATGTTATTGTTGATGAGATACATGACCTTGCCGGGACGAAACGGGGTGCCCAGCTGGTCATTGCCCTTGAGCGTCTTACCAGGTACGCCGGAGAATTTCAGAGGATCGGTCTTTCGGCCACGGTTGGAAACCCACAGGAGGTTGCCGGATTTCTCACCGGGGAGCGGCCCTGCTCGATTGTTGAGGTTCCTGTTGCGAAATTTCTTGATATCAGGGTTGAGATAACCGGCGAAAAGTTTGACAGCCAGGTAAGTGCCGTTCGCAGGCATACAAAAAAGGGACCATCTACCCTTATCTTTGTCAACACCCGTTCAACGGCAGAATCACTCGGTCATGCCCTGATGAGAGACGGTGATGTCGATGTTCACCATGGCTCACTCTCTCGGGAGGTCCGGATTGAAGCAGAAGACCGGTTCAAACGGGGGGATATAAAAACCCTCATCTGCACGTCCTCCATGGAACTCGGGATTGATATTGGTCATGTGGAGCATGTCATTCAGTTCGGGTCGCCCCGTGAGGTCAGCAGACTGGTCCAGCGTATCGGGCGTGCAGGGCATCAGATAGGAAAGGTCTCAAAAGGCACTATTATTACAAGCGGTTTTGATGACCTCTGTGAATCACTGGTGATCGCATCCCGGGCAAGGCACGGAGCCGTGGAGGACGTCATCCCGTCGTATCAGGCCGGAGATGTTATCGGGAACCAGATTGCGGCAATTGCAGTTGAATATGGAGAAATTTCCATCGATGACGTCTTCTCCATCATATCCAAATCTTCAGTAGGTGTCCGGGATATCGAGACTCTTGAGGCAATTATCGGGCAATTAACCGAGCACTACCTCATCCGCCGGGATGGAAACCGGATTATCACGACCAGCAGGGCACGGCGGTATCTCTCAGGGAACCTCTCCATGATTCCGGATGAGCGGAAGTTTCCAATATATGATATTGTTACCAGAAGGACCGTCGGGTCGCTTGATGAATCATTTATTATTACCTCACTTCACACCGGTGCGGTTTTCATCGCACGAGGTCAGCTCTGGCGTGTTCTGGACCTTGAAGAAGGGAAAGTGACTGTTGAACCGGCACGAAACGCCGACGGGGAACTTCCATCCTGGGAGGGTGAGCAGATACCGGTCCCCTATGAAATTGCACGGGAAGTCGGCAGACTTCGCCGGACACGGGATTTTCAGACGTATACCGATGATAAAGCCTCAATCGCATTTGCAAACGGATTTCTTGACGTTGTTATAAAAAACCATGGTATCATCCCCACCGACCAGATCCTGACGATTGAATACTCTGAGGAGGGAGTGGTCTTAAACACCTGCGCCGGACATCAGACAAATGAAGCAATCGGACGAGTCTTATCGATACTGCTCTCTGCCCGGTTTGGGTCAACCATCGGGCTTGAACTGGATGCCTACCGGATCCTTCTCCGGGTGCCACGGGAAATTTCCGTTGCTGATGTCAGGGAGATCCTGACTACTCTTGATCCAGAACATATCAGAGGGATCCTTGAACTGGCCATGAAAAGGACCTCACTTTTCAAATGGAAACTGGTTCAGATATCAAAGAAATTCGGGGCCATAGACCCTGATGCGGATTATGAACGACTAAGCCTTCACCGCCTTGCTGACCTGCT
>CAYWHV010000176.1:0-5723 GCA_964458045.1 uncultured Methanospirillum sp. | reverse complement strand
CTTGGAACGTTTGAGGTATTCATTTCCTGCTCTCTGCCTCCTGTACTTATCCTGGATGATGAATTCCTACTGCTTATTTCAGAAGCGAGAGATGCACTAGCCCGGCTTGAGGGGGTAACGCAGGTTCTCCCAAATCCTGATCTATTCGTTGCGATGTATATGAAAAAAGAAGCCCTACTCAGTTCGCAGATAGAAGGGACTCAGGCATCACTCCTGGGTATCCTTGAATTTGAAGCTGATTTAACACCTACGGAGAATATGAATGATATTCGTGAGGTTTTGAATTATCTGAAAGCGATGAGTCATGGAATGGAAAAGTTGGAATTTTCTGATTTTTCTCTTTCGCTTATAAATGAAATCCACCACTTCCTTATTTCTGGTACAAGGGGTGTATCAAAACACCCGGGTAAACTTCGTGGAGTACAGAATTGGATTGGATTACCTGGTTTTTCAATTGAGCAGGCCTCATATGTTCCGCCACCTCCGGATCTTGTTCAACCATTAATGGAAGAGCTGCAGGAATTTATCATCAAAAAGGATCTCATACCTCCACTTATGAAAACAGCATTAATTCATGCACAGTTTGAATCAATACATCCCTACGAAGATGGCAATGGAAGAATGGGTAGACTTCTAACAACATTCTATTTATATCATCGTCGGATTCTTTCACGCCCTCTGTTATACCTGAGTTATTATCTGAAAAAGAATCAGCACGAATATTATGAATTGTTAAATCGTGTCAGATTCGATGGTTTATGGGAGGATTGGATACGATTTTTTCTTATCGGGGTCATTGAGGTTTCGAAAGATTCGATAGAAACCGCGAAAAAGATCATAGGTCTTCAAAACGAATTGACTCAAAAATTGGCGATAAATCGTATTGGGGGATTGAATGCAGTCCGGCTCATTCAACTCGCCTTTGAATACCCAATTCTTTCAACCGCTCAGGTTACAGAAACACTGAAGGTAAGTCGGCAGACTGCAACCCTCATGATTAAGAAGTTTGAAGAGGTCGGTATATTTGTGGAGATATCAGGAAAACAAAAGCATCGAAGATACCAATTTATTGATTATCTCCGGATAATACAGTCCGGAATGCATGAGTGATAAAAGAAAATTTCCTTATCAGTTTAAGGATAAATCCCGTCCTCTCCATGATTTACGAGCATATATCATCATCTTTAAAATGAATGGGTGTTATCATTCTCCAAATGAGGGGCAAGAGAGTAATTGTATCAGCAAAAAGAATTATCACGCTTAATCATAGAGATGCTCGTCATGATCCCGTCCGTTAATACGGGGTGTTTTTATTGATCCTACCAGTGTCCAGAATGATGAATCTGGCGAAATGAATCCTATTACATCTTTCATTGTCGGGTTAGTCAATGAATTCTCCTTCATACAATCGCTTCCTCACGAATACTTTTACAAACTCAGTTTTTCAACCGCATTTATGGCAGCTTTCAGATCATTATCGGCTTTGTGGCACCAATTCCTGACTGTTTCAAACCGATCTGTCATATTGTGATACCGTCTCGAAGTGCATAGTAAGAAATTCGCCCTGTATCAATTTTTCCTGTTATCATGTCTTCTTTTGGTACGACAACAAGGTCTGTATCAATATCATAGGCAAAGATGAATTTTTTTCTTATTTCTGATGTTATTTTTCGTTTTAATGAATGATTAATTCTATTTGTAGTAGCGATGAGAAAATCCCAGTCACTATCAGCCCTGGTGTTCCTCTTAAATCTGTTTCATATGGTATCTGATGATGCAGAGCTTGCTGAAATCCGTCGAAAATGCATGGCTGGAGAGCTCATGTGCGGGCAGTGTAAGAAAGATAGTGCAGCCAGGGTTTTAGCATTCCTCGATGAGTTCAGGGAAAAGATGGCGGTTGCATCTGATAGGATAAGATCAGAAAAAAGTTGTTAGTAATTTTTATTTTTTTACTATCAAAAGCAACCTTTTACCTATTTTTATGCTGCATTTTCCTTGCTGATGGTTATCCATTTTTATTTGGAAACAATGACCTGTTATATGGTTCTGTGGTCACAAACTCCGAATTTTTGGGCATTCTCATACCATGAATCTCTGAGTGCTTCCGAGACCCGGGCTCATATTAATGATTTGCTTACTTCTGGAAATATCATGGTTCTGATCATGGCTTTCAGGATCATGATGGGAAACAACGTAAAGTATCAGTATTGTTTCAGGTATCCTGAAGATCCCCCTCATGGGAGGATGTATGAAAGGAAGGTTTCACATACTCTTATGATCTCATTATATGAAAGGCAGGTTTCATATAGTTCCTAACGTAGGGTATGTGAAAGGATCTGCTCACAAACCGGGTGGCTATACATGTACTATAATACGGGGAGATATGAGGAGCAGATTGATGGTTATACTGCGTTTATTCCTGCATGTCTCCCATATTCACCTGACATTCAATATGATGATACCTTGCATCTTCTGCTCTCTGAAGCAGATCGGGCATTATCGGGACTTGATGTCATGGTTGATATGCTCCCAAACCCGGATCACTTTATCTGGATGCTTGCCAGGAAAGAAGCATTGCAAAGTGCCCAGATTGAGGGGACGATTGCAACATTTTATGGGATTCTCGCATATGAGGCTGATGTATCCTTTAATGATGACCCAAACCAGATCCGGGAAGTGACGAACTATATGCAGGCTTTACAGACCGGTTTTGAACGGGTGAAAAATGAGCCGATCACACTCTCACTTCTCTGTGATCTTCACAGGATTCTCCTTACGAAGGTTCGGGGAGCAAAGGCACTGCCTGGGATGATTCGACCCATACAAAACCAGATTGGGGGTGATCCTCTCTATGATGCCCGGTATATTCCACCACCACAGGAAAATGTCAGATTTCTTCTGAATAACCTGGAAAAATTTATCGCAGAAGAAAAAACCATTCCTCCATTAATTGTATCAGCCCTCATTCATGGACAATTTGAGATGATTCACCCCTTCTTGGATGGAAATGGGAGAATCGGGCGCCTCCTCATCAGCTTGTACCTCTGTTGGAGAGAGATTATTGCAAACCCCACACTCAACCTCAGTTATTACCTGAAAAGGAACCGGTCGGTGTACTATGAGCGGCTTTCAGCACTTGAAAAAAATGGAGATCTTGAGGGCTGGATGAAGTTTTTCCTGCAGGGAGTAATTGAAGTCTCCAATGATTCGCACCACTTAGTAAAGAAAACCATCACACTGGAGAGGGAACTCGTGAAACGGGTGATATATGAAAATATCGGTGGCATCCATGGTGCCCGAATGATAGAACTCCTGTTCATGAAGACAATGGTTACCAGTGCTGATATCAGCTCCCATTGCGGGGTTTCAATACAGACCGCGAATACTCTGGTCCGCAAATTTGAAGAGGCCGGAATAGTTAAAGAGGTTACCGGATGGAAACGTAACCGGAAATATCTCTACACAGATTATGTGAAGTTGATTGCCGAAGGAACCAGTCCATAGGGTTGCTACTCTCCTCCTCATCCTGTTAGTTCGTAAATGAGGATCCGTGGTACTATATTTTTTCTGTCGGGGCAGGTCTTTCCCGGGTGAAAAATGTGGCGATAATACGAAAAATCCGGTCACTATACGCCCTGGTACTCCCTGATACATATTGTTTTTTTAGAAAAAAGAGAGAAATGAGTGCATGGGTATCTATATTCTTTAAGAAATTCAATTATTATTTTGTAGTGGTGTTATGCAATACACAATTCTCATAATGCCTCAGGAAGAAGGTGGATACACCGTACAATGTCTTGAATTACCTGGAGCGATAAGCCAGGGAGAAACTGTAGACCAGGCGCTTGATAATATTAAAGAGGCAATCGAACTCCTTCTCGATGTACTTCAGGATGATTTAAAAGATAAGCTCGCTCTATCAACGACTCAGATTACCCGGATAGAGATAGCACATGTCTCATAAACTCCCTGTCATATCCGGAAAGGAATTGATTAAAATTCTCTGCGATCATGGAGCAGTTGTTCGACGAATTCGTGGTGATCATGTCATTTTACAGCGAGAGGATCAATCATTTGCTGTTCCCCTTCATAATGAACTTAAAAAAGGGACCTTAGTCTCGATTTTGAAGCAGGCAAAGCTTGATCCGGATATATTTGAGACCTGAAATTTTCTTATTCTTCTTTTTCAGATCCCCATCCTATAAATACTAATCACTGGAAACAGTATAGCAGACTTTCATGAGCACTAGCGGATTATTCTCTTCATTCTTTTCCTGCTCATTCTTTTCGTTTAGATAGGGGTCTGGACAAAACCGGGCCCCTGTAATAATCGATTACTGTTACCGAAGGTTATCAGGAGATTCATTCATGCACCATATACAAAAAAAACAAAAACCAATCCCAGCAGAAAATGACAAACAGATCATACATGGAGATATCATGCAATTAACCCTGAACGAGAAACGTCTGCTTCTGGAGCTCGTAAAAACCAATACCACGACACCGGAAGAGATGGGAACAATCCTCGACCGTCCTGCAGATTCAGTCGTTCAGTATGGAGGACTCTTATCCCAGAAAGGACTTGCCCAGGTAGACCGTGCCGTTACAACCACCGTTCTCCTGACCGATGAAGGAACGGTATACCTGAAAGAGGGACTTCCCGAACGGCAACTCTATGATAGTTTCTCTGAATCAGCATCCATTGCTGACCTCAATACTCATCCCCATGCAAAGATCGGTCTTGGCTGGATGAAGCGGCTTGGCTGGGTGAGAATAGAAGCCGGAAACGTCATCAAGACCGGCGATGCCGCCCCGTCTCCGATTGAGACCAGTCTGAAAAACCCGGATGCTGCTTCCCCTGACATCAGAAAAGGACCTTCTCAAACGCGGGCTTGTCACCGAAGAAGAGTCAGTCCGGTATACGATCAGTATCACCGATGAAGGGAAGAAACTCGCCGCTGCCGGTATCACGCTCACTGAAGAGACCGGGACCCTGACTGCCGACCAGATCAGTTCAGGGGCATGGAAAGAGCTCTCTCTTCGCCGGTATGACATCACCAAGCACCCCCGTCCGGTATGGCCTGGGAAGATCCACCCCTACCAGCGGATGATCGATGAGATGCGGCGGATCCTCCTTGACATGGGCTTTACCGAGCTGCATGGGAGCATCATCCAGGGAGCCTTCTGGAACTTTGATGCCCTGTTCCAGCCACAGGATCATCCGGCCAGGGAGATGCAGGACACCTTCCATCTTGCCGGAAAACAGGATCTCCCGGTGGGCTGGGAAAAAGTTCGTGATATGCATGAATCAGGAGGTGACACCTCGTCAACCGGATGGGGCGGGAAGTGGGATCCTGAAAAGGCAAAAGCAACCGTGCTCCGGACTCATACCACCAGTCTTTCCATTCAGCACCTGGCTGCACACCCGGAGCCACCGGTCAAGGCCTTCTGCATCGGCAGGGTATATCGCCGGGAAGCAATCGATCCGACCCATCTTCCGGAGTTCGAACAATTGGAAGGAATAGTCATGGACACTCACGTGAACTTTCGGAACCTTCTTGGATACCTGAAAGAGTTCTACGGCAGAATGGGATTTGAATCGGTCCGGTTCAGACCAGGGTACTTCCCCTATACTGAGCCAAGTGTTGAACCTGAGGTATATATAGAGGGTCTTGGCTGGGTAGAGCTTGGAGGAGCCGGTATCTTCCGTGAAGAAGTCACCG
>CAYWHV010000175.1:3630-5759 GCA_964458045.1 uncultured Methanospirillum sp. | reverse complement strand
GGAGTATAATCTGACAAGAGATCTGGATGAAGGATGGAATCTTGTTAGCTTTGCAGATATCATGACGGTATCTGCTGATGAGGCATTCCGGTCTGTCGAAGATATCTGGAGTTATATTATCGGATATGATGCAGAAAAACAGAGGTTTACTCCCCCGGTTACCAATGGTATTGAGAGTAGAGATACCTCTCTTGACCCACGACAGGGGTACTGGTTATTCATGAATTCTTCAGCCCAGATGGTTGGGAAACAATTATAGTTGTTTCCACACGTGCATAAACCGCTGGGCTGCGGTAATATGGCCCAATATACCAAAAATCAGCAAAACCCATGCAAAGAGGGACAGCCCGATGATGAGAGCTGACGAGATGATTGAAGCGACTCCTGCTCCGATGAGGAGAATGAGCCGGTCTGCCCGTCCTAAAAATCCCCCATAGAACCTGCCAATCCCGACCGCTTGTGCCTGGGTGCCAAGGTATGATGCCATCAGAACGCCGGTCAGGCCAAAAACACCTATCTGCCATGGGCAGAGCGGTCCGGCGAATATCCCGCATATCATAAAAATATCTGCGTACCGGTCGACGGTGTGGTCGAGGAAATCACCCTTCAGACTCTGGATGTCCATGGCCCGTGCGATGGAACCGTCAAGGGCGTCAAATACTGCATTGAGGAGAATGCACACAGTACCGATCCCGATCTCATAAAAATAAAATCCGATACCAGCTCCTGCTGCAGCAATAAGGGAGATTACCGTGCAGCTGTCCGGAGTAATTTTCAGCCTGATACATGCAGCAACAACCGGGTCGATGATCGGTTTTACATGTTCACGGTATGAGTCAAGGGTCATAACATATCTCCACATGTGATAAGCCAGTCAACAATTCCGACTGCCGGTTGTGCAGTGCCTCTGATGACCTCCTCTACTCTGTCTGCACAGTCAGTAATATCCATATCGGTTGTGTCAATTTCGTAGAGGATATCCTGACCATGGATATCAAATGCTTCTGCCAGGACAACATCCAGAATTTCTGCTTCCACGTTTTCATGTATTTTCTCTTCTGAATATCCACGTCTGGAAAGTCTGTCGTTCAGTATATCAGGCCGGCACCGTAAGATGACGATCCGGTCTGCCGGGAGAAGATGGGTCATATGACCTTCTATTATTCCCTCAACCGGTGTGAACTCTGAAACCCAGCGTTCATCATCGATGATATCAGTATCCCGCTCAGGATCTGCACCAATACGATATGGATTGACGGTATCTGAAGCATAGGTTACCGGGATACCTCTCTTCTGAAGTTCCTGTGCAACAGACGTCTTTCCTGTTCCGGGTGTCCCGGAAAGAGCAATCATCATAATCTTCTGAATACCTCAGTGAACCGGGTGTTCTCCCATTCTTCTCCTATACATACCCTGATATAATGATCGTCAAGACCGGGAAAACTCCGGCACGACCGCACCAGAACACCGTTCTGTGCAAAGAAATCAGTAGCCTGATCACCGGTGAGCGGTGCAACATCGATCATCACGAAATTCGCCCCGCTTGGGAGAACCGGTTTTACGGTCTCCCTGGTAAATGCATCCCGCCATTTTTTTACAAAGCTGATGGTCCGCTCGATGTATTCATGGTCATCCAGAGCACCCGCTGCTGCAGCCGCTGATATGGTATTGAGGGTAAAGGGGGTTGCGGCTTTATCGTACACTGGTCTGAACCATTCCGGAACACATGCATAGCCTACCCGGCATCCGGCCAGCCCGAAGACCTTGGACATGGTCCGTCCGATGATCAGGTTCTCGTACCGGTTCATGAGAGAACGGTAATCCACCGATGAAAATTCCACGTATGCGTTATCCAGGAAGAGTATTCCGTCTATGCTCTCCAAGATCTCTTCAATATCTGAAACCGGTGTGACGGTTCCGGAGGGATTGTTCGGAGTACAAAGGAATGAGATCTTAGCATTTCTGGCTGACGAGATGAACGAAGGTATGTCAACTGAAAAATCAGGTTTTCTTGGAATATTTTCGACCTTTCCTCCCTGTGCTGCTGCCGCAAGACCATAAAAGGAGAAGGTCGGAGTTGAGATGGTGACCTGATCACCGGGGTTAATGAGCACCCGGATACAGGTCTC
>CAYWHV010000175.1:0-3530 GCA_964458045.1 uncultured Methanospirillum sp. | reverse complement strand
TCCCGGACCAGATTAGCAGATCGATTTGATTGCTGCATTAATGACTCCGCATCCCCGATCTATCTCTTC
Organism: uncultured Methanospirillum sp.; assembly: GCA_964458045.1. GTDB lineage: Archaea > Halobacteriota > Methanomicrobia > Methanomicrobiales > Methanospirillaceae > Methanospirillum. Next base: position 3,461 of record CAYWHV010000175.1, on the reverse strand, counting down.
AGTACTGATTACGAGAGGTGGCACTAACCGGAGATTACCATGAGCAGCACAATTTACGAGGACACCGTTTTCCCTGCATGCCTGCTGAACTGCGGGGCAGGAATCTCCAATGGTCACTCCTGCCATAAGTCCGATTATCCGGGTTTCATGTGCTGAAAGGGCTTTTTTCATCTGTTCACCCTTTTGTGCCACTAATGGGAGTGCTTCTTCAACAACATCGAGGGTTGCAAGAGCTGCAGCACAGGCTATGGGTCCACCGGCAAAGGTGCTTCCATGTTCTGACTTTGAAAACTCAAGGCCGTCACGGGCAACAATTGCCCCCATGGGGAATCCGCTTGCTATCCCTTTTGCCATTGATACGATATCCGGCTGGATCTTCTCATGCTGGTACGCAAACCACTTTCCGGTCCGGCCAATACCGGTCTGCACTTCATCAAGGATCAGGAGGACATCCTTTTCATCACAGATCTCCCGGACTTCCCGAAGGTAGCCCTCGGGCGGAATGATAATTCCTGCTTCTCCCTGGATAGGTTCAACCATCACTGCGGCGGTATCTTTGGTAATTGCCTTGCGGATGACATCTGCATCTCCATAGGGAACAAAGGTGCAGCGGGGATTTAAGGGTTGGAATGGCTCCCTGATGGCAGGTTTGTGGGTGCAGGCCAGGGATGCCATGGTCCGTCCGTGAAATCCATCCTCACAGGCGATGAACTCCGTCTTCCCGGTTCTGACACGGGCTAGTTTTATCGCCGCTTCATTCGCCTCTGCTCCGGAGTTGGAGAAGAATGCCTTTTTTAATCCTGAACATTCCACCAGCCGTTTTGCAAGGGCTCCCTGGTGGGGAACATAGTACAGGTTTGAACAGTGAATAAGCTCTGCAGCCTGTTCCTGGATTGCCTGAACCACCTTCGGATGACAGTGTCCGGTGCTGCAGACAGCGATTCCTGCAACAAAGTCAAGATATGATTTTCCATCTGCATCAGTGACGGTGCAGCCTGATCCCTTCACCAGCATCATGTCCCGGCTGAATGCAGGCATGTAATATGATGATTCAAGTTCGCGATAATTATCTTCGTATTTCATAATATCAACACATAATTGGTTATTCGTATTCTATCGTTGCGGGAGGTTTGGGAGTGACGTCATACACAACCCGGGCAACACTTGGAATTGAGGACGTAATCCTGGATTCAATCTCCTGAAGATCCTGAAATGATACTTCAATCGGATCTGCGGTCATGCCATCGCGTGAGTTGACTGCCCGTACTGCAACAATCCACCCATGGAGCCGGTTATCACCTTTCACTCCGGTTCCAAGTCCCACAAGGGCACCAAGGCATTGCCATGGCCGGTATTTCTCTACCAGAACCTCCTCGATGATGGCATTTACTTCCCTGACCACATCGATGGCGTCCCTTGTTACCTTTCCGACCACCCTGACCGACAGGCCTGGGCCGGGGAAGGGCATCCGGTGGGCAATCTCCCGTGGAAGGCCGAGTGCCTCAGCAACCTCCCTGACTTCATCCTTATAGAGCTCCCGGAGTGGTTCGATAACTCCCTTGAACTGCATGGTCAGTGGCAGCCCGCCGACATTGTGGTGACTTTTAATGCCCCCTTCACTCTCGATACAGTCCGGATATATGGTTCCCTGCAGGAGATACTCTGCTCCGGTTGCGGTGGCTTCGCGCTCAAAGACCCGAATGAACCGTTCCCCGACGATCTTTCTCTTCTTTTCAGGATCACTCTCTCCTTCAAGAGCATCCAGAAACTCATCCGCAGCGTTCACAACCTTCAGGCCAAGATGACCGAATATCTCTGATATCCGGGCTGTCTCTCCTTTCCGCATGAGTCCGGTATCCACGTAAATCGGGATCAGCCGATCTCCAATCGCCCGCGATGCAAGTTCTGCACAGACAGAACTGTCTACTCCTCCTGACAGTGCAATGACGACCTTTTCACCCTTTGATTCTTCCTGAATCCGGTGAATGGACTCCGTGATGAATTTCTCTGTGTTAACCATTATTCTCCTTTCCCCCTGTTTTTCAGACATGCCTCAACAAAACCCAGGAACGGTGGTGATGGCCTGGTTGGCCGGGACCTGAACTCCGGATGGAACTGGGTTGCAAAGAAGAAGGGATGATCTTCTATCTCTGCGATCTCCATCCGATCCTGGTTTCTCCCTGAAAAGATCAGACCTGCATCTTCAAGCTGGCTGATGTATTCCGGATCGACCTCATACCGGTGCCGGTGACGTTCGATGATCTCCTGTTGCCTGTATAGGTTGTATGCAGTCGTACCGGGCTTTATCTCAACCGGGCAGTCACCAAGACGCATGGTTCCTCCCAGGTTCTCAACACCCTCCTGTTCAGGCAGGATGGTAATGACCGCCGTGCCGTCTCCACATTCACTGCTGCATGCATTGGCGATGCCCAGGACATTTCTTGCGTACTCAACGACTGAAAGCTGAAACCCAAGACACAGGCCAAGGAGCGGTATCTTTTCTTCCCGGCAGAAGCGGATTGCATTTATCTTGCCTTCAATGCCCCTGACACCAAATCCTCCGGGAATCAGAACCCCGTCACATTCCCGAAGGTCGGCGGGCTCTACACGCTCTGCATCAAGCCATCTGATCGACACTTCGGTTGAGAGTTTCCTTCCCGCATGTTTAAGTGCCTCTTTTATGGACAGGTAAACATCTTCCTTGCCGTACTTACTGACGATACCGATGGTGATCCGGTGGGTATACTCCCTGGTGACGACCCGGTACCATTCACGGTCAGCACCATCCTTGCCCAGCTGGAGAAGCTGACACAGGACATCTGCGAGCCCTTCCTTTTCAAGCTCCATCGGGACCTGATATATGTCTGGAACGGTTGCAGCACTGATGATTCCGTTCTGGGGAATGTCACAGAGTGATGAGAGTTTTTTCTTGGTATGGGAGTTTAATGGTCTCTCACTCCGGCCAACAATGATATCGGTAAATATTCCCAGCTCCCGAAGTGCCTTAATCGAGTGTTGGGTCGGCTTTGTCTTCAGGTCTCCCATGGAATCAGATGGCATGAGGGTGACATGAACCAGGGCTCTGTCAGATGTGGCAAGATCACTTCTCATCTGCCTGACTGCTTCGAGGAATGGCATACTCTCAATATCACCGACTGTACCACCGACCTCAACGATACAGAGATCAGCAGGTTTACCATCAAAGACATGCTCTTCTGCAGCAGATCTGATACAATCCTTGATCTGGTCGGTGATATGGGGAATTATCTGAACGGTCTGACCCAGGTAGTCACCCCGGCGCTCCTTGTCGATGACCATCCGGTACACTTTTCCAGTCGTAATATTATGGGAGGAGTTGAGTTCAATATCTAAGAAACGCTCATAATTCCCAAGGTCCAGGTCAACTTCACCACCGTCATGCAGGACAAAAACTTCTCCATGCTGGGCCGGGTTCATGGTTC
>CAYWHV010000174.1:0-5774 GCA_964458045.1 uncultured Methanospirillum sp. | reverse complement strand
AATTGTTTGGAAACAGCGATATCAGAACATAACAGAACGACTGAACTGTATTTTATCATGGTTTTCTCCGGTATAGATAGGGTGAGCAGGAATACTCCCTTTTTTGCTCAGTACCAGTTTTGTCACCAGGTATATGAATCTTTAAGGCGCAGGGTGAAAGTGAAAAGAAGGCGATTCAATAGAAATTTAGTATATTTAATTTTTTTGTGCTCTTTATTTTCAAAATGCACTACTCCTGTTACGATAAAACAATCCGGTGCACAATGACAATACCAATCAGCCAGATAAGATATGCTCCGGCAATTCCCATGAGAAAGGATACGTGACCTAACAGGAGATACAGAGCGAGGATAAAAGCAAGGGTTGGAATTGCAAAATAAAATGATCCAAGGGTTAATTCTCTGGTCACATCCTGACCGGATTCAAAGTTGGTAAAGAGAAATGCGATGGTGGTGGTAATCGGTGCTGCAGCAAGAATCCCTCCATATTTTGGGTCGATATGCTGAACTATCAGGGTCACTCCGACAATGATGCATCCGGCGGTTAGAAATTTGATTGCCGTATACAGATAATCCATAGTACTGATGAACCATATGAACACATAGTATGAGAGGAAAACAACCTGGATTGGCATCAGCCATCAGGAACGGCACTTCCCTGAATCTGTACCAGAACAGGTAATACTGTTTAAAAAGGTCGATTGGATCCATCGATGAATGAGTTTTTTATTTTCATAGCGGCTTTTTTTGCCGGACTGATAAACGCACTCGCAGGGGGAGGAACTCTGGTGAGTTTTCCGGCTCTGCTCATATTCGGTATTCCACCGGTTACAGCAAATATTACCAATACACTGGCGCTCTGCCCTGGATATTGTGGTGGGATGATTGCCCAGCGGAAAGAGTTTGCTTCTCAGAAGAACAGGATCCGTCACATCCTCCCTGTCTGTATCATCGGTGGTCTTATCGGCGGATTTCTCCTCATCCATTCAGATGAATCATCGTTCCGGACTCTCATTCCGTACCTTATTCTATTCGCTTCAGTTCTACTTGCTGTGCAGGACCGGGTAAAACAAGTAATGCTGACCGGCTCGTATCATAAAGCCCATCCCTGGCTTGTGAACGGCGGGGGGTTTCTTCTCCTGTTTCTTGCCGCGTTATATGGGGGGTATTTTGGCGCCGGAGTTAGTGTGATCATTATCGCAGTACTCGGTCTCCTGTACGATGACTCACTTGTCAGTCTGAATATCCTTAAACTCATCATCTCGTTTAGTGTAAATCTGACTGCTTCAGTCTATTTCATCTTCACCGGCACTATCGAATGGGCACTTGTCGTTATCATGAGTATTGGTTCGGTATGTGGCGGTCTGGTCGGAGGTACCTTTGTTGAAATGGTTCATCCGGAATTATTCAGATGGATAATCGTCGGTCTAGGACTGTGTATTTCTGCCTGGTATTTTGTGTATGGGTAAATTTTTTGTATCCATCAATACCCTGTGACATCAAAGATGAGATATTCAGACAACTCCGGCCATATATTGATTTGATATCTGTCACTCATGAAAATATGCTCGATATGTTGTTGAAATGTGCAAAATATATTATAAATCCGTTTCAAACTTTTCATTAGAATAAAATACTCCCTGAACGGATGTATCATATGCATCCTAAAACACTTGCGTTGCTCTGTGTATCATTGGTTATTCTGATGATAAGTGGTCTTTCCATGGCAGAGCAACCTATCCTGTCACCCGCCATATCAGAATCTGATTTGAATCTGAAGGTAAGCACCACTCCGGATATACATGATCTGATTCGGTTTGTTGAAGAAGCCGTGGTATTTGCCCAGCGGGAAGGAAGAGAATCCGCTTTGTCTGAATTCTCAAGGCAGGATGGTACATTCACCAGGGGCGATCTTTATATCTGGGCATATGACTTTGAAGGCATGAATCTCGCTCATCCCTGGCATCCGGAGTATCAGGGAAATAATAAGCTTGATCTGGCTGATCCGGACGGATTTCACATGATCGAGGCGATGAGAGATGTCGCTTTTAATGGAAGCGGGTATGTCTGGTATCAGTATGAGAATCCGGTTTCAGGAAAAACAGAGCCGAAAATTGCCTATGTGAAACGGGTAGATGACACCTGGTGGCTTGCTTCCGGGATTTATGGGAATGATCTCACGGTTCCTGATGATTCGCCGGAATCTGTCCAGAGCAGACTTATGGGTCGGGTGGATGAAGCTGTGCAGTATGTGAAAGAGCATGGGGAAGAGAAGGCTCTTGCTGATTTTAATGATCCTTCTGGTCCGTTTGCGACGAATGAAAGCTACATATTTGCCTTTGACATCAACGGCACAACTTTTGCCATGCCATTTCATCAGGATCGAATCGGAAGAAATGAAAAAGACTTGACCGATGCAAATGGTGTGGCCATCGGTGCTGAAAAAATAATGGTTGCAAAGAACGGTGGGGGTTTCTTTTACTATGTCTTTGATAACCCCGCTGCAGACAATACGCCTGAATTCAAGATCTCATATGTGAAACCGGCATCTTCCACGCTCATTATCGGGACCGGTTTATATCTCCCCTCTGTTCCGGTTACGTTCTCACAGGAGAAGCATGAAAAAGTCAGAATGAAGGTTAAAGAGGCTGCTCAATATGTTCGAGAAATGGGAAAAGATGCAGCCATTCGTGAATTCAATGATCCAAATGGAACCTTTTCAGATCCGGAGATGTTCATCTTTGCATTTGATGAGAATGGAACACTCCTGTCAAATCCGTACCTCCCCGGTCTGGTCGGACAAAACCGCCTCAATGATCGTGATCCCTATGGGAAATATCCGGTACAGCACCTTATCGCCAATGCAGAGGATGGGGGGTATACGTATTATTTCTTTGCCGATCCTCATTCAGACTATAAAGTCAGACTAAAACTTGGGTATACCGAGAAGACTGGTGATGGATTGATCATCGGGGCGGGTATATTTCCGCAGGCCTGAAAATATTATCCATCCCTTTTTTTAAACTTTCAGGACGAATGCTTCCTTTCGCATAACCCAATCCTCTGGGAACCGCAGGGGCTAAAATTTAGAAAGACCCTATCGGGGGAGAAATATCGTCCGTGGTCTGTTTTGACACGGGAAAAAATCGTATTTATATCAATACCCGAGTTGTGCGGGTATCCCCTTCGCCTTTTCTTCTTCACCTTTTGGAACCGGGACGGCGATCTCAAATGGATCATAAATCCTTGCCCCGGTGATCTGGTAAAACCTGAAGACAAGGGCCGGTTCATCTCCTTCCTGGTATGACACCCCGGTGAAACCATACAAAAATCCGGAATACGGATAAACCGCACCTTCATAGATAAGTCCTTTCGTGCTAATCCACGCCTCTGCCGGCATTTTTGCCTTTCGATCCCTGAAAAAACCTGGCGTAATTTTTGCAGCGACAAACATCAGAACCGCTATCCCCAGAAGAGCAACGCCGGTTTCTACACCTCCTTCCGGCACAAATAGGATGAAAAACAGGGCAAACAGCAGAAACATACCATCTATGATTATCAGGAGGGCCGCATTCCTCTCTTTATGCTCTTCATATTCACGTTTAAGAATCCGGTCATACCAGGCGGGATCATAGGTCCAGTGTGCCAGAAGGTTTGAATCTGTCACAACTGCATCAAACGCCCGTGCCATCGGATAAAAGATGAGGCCTGCTACGGCAAGAGAAGTGAGGAAAAGGAAGACACTGAGAAACATCAAGGCACACCCACCATCTAAGCAGGGAATTACCATGAGTCCTATGAGAAACAGGATGATAGAAAACCCGGCGAACATGAGGCACTGGATCACTCTTTTTTTACTGATGTTTTCCATGGTCTGGTGAAGAAAAATGGGAGATGCGAGTATTTATGTATTTACCCGGAATGTGGATATTATTCCTGCATTACTCCTGACGGAGTAAGCGATATCGGAAAGCATGGATGCCTTGTGTCTGAATCGTATGACCCTGTTCCCCGGATAATTGATAGTACAACCCTCGTTCGGGGAGAATTGGAATATGAAGCAGACTGGCTCGGTGACGGACAGGATATTTCAGATCTGACACCACAATCAACTTCTTCAGCTCAGCCAATCGGGCCCACACCGTATGATTTTGGATTGGCCTTTGTGTATGGAAACACATAATCTCCCATGATACAGGGGAGCATGTATAGTGAAAAAAGCATCAGAACAAATTTGTGGGGTCTTTAAAAAATCCTCGACTCCTCCTTTTCGGATGCCCTACTCTCAATGACTTTAAAAAAGGGGGTTATAAAGAATACGGTTGGTTGCCTTAAAACTTTTTTAAGTTCAGGCCATCTTTTCTGCAGCCATCTCAATATCTTCTTCTTTGAGAGTTTTTCTTCCCGCGTGAGCGGCAAGCTTGACTGCCTCTTTTACCAGCTTTCCAAGGTATTCTTCAGTCTTTGTTACCAGGATCTCTGAAGCGTCGCTTCCAACACGCTCAGCACCACTGTTTTTTGCAACCCGTACAACTGCTGCAATCGGTAAGTCTGCCATAGTTTTTACCTGGATATAAATATTGTAGCACTCATATAAAAAAAATTGCATCGAAAAGGCATTTTCAGCCCAGGAACCGGGATGAAACCGGGGTCATCGGCCATTGGCTACCCATGTCAGATCACTTTCACCCTGTTTACCTGAACTTCTTATAGCAGTGAAAATAAGGGCATAAGGATAAGAAATGACCGGGAAGTTTATCAGTATTCCAAAAGACTCTTTCACCATTTTGGTCGGATTTCGTGATTTTATAGTCAGAACGCTCGCCGATATTCCGATGAAATTCAGGCAGGGCAACATTGTGTATATTCACTCCGGTGGTGGACACCTGTATCTGCATCCGTCTGCCGGGGACCGGGACCGGATTGAATTCAGACAGGAGCGCAATATCATCGATATAATCGCGATGCTCGAGAGTGACCCCGCCAGATTTGTCATCCTTGCATATGACCCTGCATTGTTTTGTCAAAATGAGGAGTATATCGGACCCTGTGGCTATGTGTGCCGGAAGCGTTCCGGGAACCGGCAGGAGGTTCTTCTTATTTCCGAAATATTTGATTCAACAATCTCTGAACTTGAATCCATGGCTGACAAGTTGGTCTGCGTTCAGGATAGTCTCACCGGGTCATACAGTGGTTCCAGCGATCCACTCCGGTATGTACCTGGCAGTTCTCTTTCAGGGGGTATTCAGAATTCGAAGGTGAAAAAGAGCGGGCAACAATCCCTGATGTGTTAAGTCGGATATCTGCTGCTGATGGTATTTCGTGAATTCTGGGAAATGAAATCCAAACTTTTTTCTATTTTATTGTATTACATTACCTAAGGTGGGGGTATGAAGGTAAAGGATGTTCTTCTGGAACAAAAAAAAGAACTGAGTCTTCGGCTTCAAAGTCAATACATACCCCGTTCTGTAGAAATTAAAAATCCAGATAGCAATTTGATTAAAATTATCATTGGTCCCCGAAGAGCGGGAAAGTCATTTTTTGTAATGAGATACCTGCTTGATACCGTTCCTTTTGGGTATGTGAATTTTGACGATGAACAACTTACTGATCCGGAAAAAATTCCTGATATTCTGACGGCTATCAATGATATTTATGCAGGCTCGAGAACAATCCTGATGGATGAGATACAAAATATCCCCGGTTGGGAACTTCTTGTGAACCGTCTGGCCCGTCAGGGGTATAATCTATTTATTACCGGAAGTAATGCTCATC
>CAYWHV010000173.1:0-5782 GCA_964458045.1 uncultured Methanospirillum sp. | reverse complement strand
GCGATGCAGTCAATGCCAACCGTGGACCAGTCCTGTAGTGCATCAGCAACGAGCATCTTTGTTCCGACGCCATCCACGGCCATTGCCAGGACATATTTTCCAAATGAGATAAATCCTGCAAAATGTCCTATCTCTGATGCCATGCCAAACTGATCCGTTCTCCGGAATGTCAGTTCGGAGATGAGACTTTTCACGGCCGCTGCTTCAAGATCAATATCCACCCCTGCTTCCCGGTATGCATCCTGTTTCATATTCATCCCTCCTCGTTCATGAGATTAAATTCGTCATGAAGGACCTTGACTGCATGTGGTCCGTCCTGCTGGCTGACGACAAATGAAATGTTCACTTCTGATGACCCCTGCGAGATCATCATCACGTTAATCCCTGCCTTTCCAAGGGCTGAAAATGTTCTTCCTGCCGTCCCTGCCATACCTGCCATACCTGACCCGACGACTGCGACGGCACAGACGTCCTCGTTTGCCGCGATATCTCTGAAAACACACCGCTCCTTCAGGGGCAATAATGCCTCCATGGCGGTTTTGACCTGGTTTGCTTCAATTATCAGGGTAATATTTGCTTCAGATGACCCCTGTGATATCATCATGACATTGATCTGATGCTCGGCAAGAAGCGTGAAGATATGCCGTGCGACCCCCGGTCTTCCAACCATCTGAGCCCCGGCGATGGTAATGGCCGCGACCTTGTCTATGTAGGTGATAGCCTTCACCACCCTGGAGTCCTTCTGCTCACCACCCTCAATGACGGTTCCCGGATAATCAGGATTGAATGTGTTCTTCACCCGGACCGGGATCCCCTTCTGCATGGCCGGTTCAATGGATCGGGAATGCATGACCTTGGCACCAAAGTACGAGAGTTCCATCACCTCGATGTAGGATATCCGGGGGATGACCCGTGCTTCAGGGACCATGCGGGGATCGGTGGTCATGATTCCATCCACGTCGGTCCAGATCCATATCTCCTCCGCATCAAGAGCAGCGCCGATGATGGTCGCTGAATAGTCTGACCCGGATCGTCCCAGCGTGGTAACGACTCCTTTCTCAGTGCAGCCCATGAAACCGGTGATCACCGGGACAGAATGTTCGATGACCGGTTCCAGGCGGTTTTTGATACGCGCCTCACCTGCTGGCAGCGCAATTGCATCACCATGGTTTTCTGTCGTAAGGATACCTGCCTCGCATCCGTCAAGGACCATGGACGGGATCCCCCGCTGGCGGAGTGCAGCACTGATTATGGGTGCATTCAGTCGCTCACCAAAAGAGATGATATAATCACGGGACCTGATCGTCAGTTCCCTGAGATGATAGACCGCATACAGAAAATCACGAAGGTTCTCAATGCGCCTGGTGATGATCCCACTTACTTCCGGGTAAAAGTCCGGTGCCACCTCTTTCAGGGTCGTGAGGTGCCCTTCAGTCAGAAATGCGACGAGATCAGCGACTTCACCAGCGTCCCGTGAGATGACCATGGTTTCTGCGCAGCTGATCAACCGGTCAGTAACCCCCCGTCGTGCAGAGATTACTATTGCCAGACGATCATGCCTGGAATATCGATCATATACAATATCTATAGCCCTTCTGACTGACTCTGCGTTCTGGACAGAAGTGCCCCCAAACTTCATGATGAGCTTCATGCAGGTGCAACTCTCCGTTACTATGGATCTTTTTTTCTCAAAAGGGATGCTACAGGCGTGGCTCTTGGAGAGGCTCTCCTACCAAAACATCAAAGTCATTCAGACTGTGACGTGTATATAATGCAGATTCAGGAGATCATCCGATCCCATGTTCTGGTTATCGGGAGCGGGGGTGCAGGAGTTCGTGCTGCCATAGAGGCCTCAGCACACGGAACCTGTGTACTCATTTCCCGGACCATTGCCGGGAAAGGCGGATGCACAATCATGGCTGAAGGAGGGTATAATGCGGTGATGAATGAGGCAGACACGATCGCCGATCACTTTGCCGACACCATGAAGGGTGGGGCATATCTCAACGATCAGGATCTGGTTCATGTTCTGACAGAAGAGGCCCCTGACCGTATGCAGGATCTCCTTTCCTGGGGCGCGGTGTTTGATGTCACCGACTCATGCACTATCTGTCAGCGGCCTTTTGGTGGCCAGTGTTTTCCACGGACCTGTTATGCCGGGGACCGGACCGGACATGAGATGATGGTGACCCTGATGGAGCGGCTTGCACACACAGCAGTCCGCGTCTGTCATGAGATTGCCACCTTTGATCTGCTCATTTCTGAAGGACGGGTGATTGGTGCCCTGGGTCTTGACCGGAAAGGCAGGCTCTATACGTTCCTTGCTGATGCCACGGTTCTTGCAACCGGTGGGGGAACACGGGTCTATGATATCTCAACAAATTCCATGAGCGGGACCGGTGACGGATATGCAATGGGGTGGCGCGCCGGGGCAGAACTGATCGATATGGAGCAGGTGCAGTTCCATCCGACCGGTGCGGTATATCCCTGGGATGCACGGGGGAGGCTGGTCACCGAAGCCGTGCGGGGAGAAGGGGGAGTTCTCAAGAATTCCCTTGGGGAACGGTTCATGTCCCGGTATGATCCGGATCGGATGGAACTCTCAACCCGGGATGTCGTAAGCCGCGCCTGTGCAACCGAGATCATGCAGGGACGGGGAACTCCTCATGGTGGTGTATGGCTGGACGTCACGCATCTCCCTGCCCGGACCATTGAGGAACGCCTTCCCGTCATGCTTGAACAGTTCCTGAAGTACGGGGTTGACATCCGGACAGAGCCGATGGAGGTCGCCCCAACCGCCCATCACATGATGGGTGGTCTGCGCATTGATCCCTACTGTCAGACCACGCTTCCAGGGCTATATGCCTGTGGTGAAGTTGCCGGCGGATTACATGGCGCCAATCGTCTTGGTGGCAATGCCCTTGCAGAAACACAGGTCTTTGGCACCCGTGCTGGAGCATCAGCAGGAACGACAGTAGGACGGGAGATAAAAACCCCTGAAGATCAGACTGCCTCTGCAATCTCAATGCTTGAAGGGTTCATCAGCGGTGATATTCTGCCTGATCAGGTGAAGGGAGAAGTTCAGCGGATTATGTGGAACGGAGCAGGAATTTTCAGAAACAAGGCCGCACTTGAGGAAACAAGGGCCACCCTTGATGTGTTGTCAAGAAAAAGACTCAAAGCAGTCGATCCATCCGGATTTATTGATTGTTGTACGACCCGGAACATGATTGACACTGCGCGGCTTATCGTGACCGCGGCACTTCTTCGGGAGGAGTCAAGAGGAGCACATGTCAGGACTGATGTTACGCAGGACTGGGATAATCAGACCTCACCGTTCGGGCATTCGATCCTGACCCGGACCGGGGCGACGATTGAGCGGAGGAGATCCTGATGCAGATGTCAGTATGCGTCTCGCGGTTTAACCCTGAAACTGATTCAGAGCCCCGTCTTGAACCCTGGACCGTGGAGGTCGAAGAGGGAGCGCGGGTTCTCAATGTCCTGGATGCGATTCATAGCCTGGATCCCACCCTGGCATACCGGACCAGCTGTCGCGCAGGGCAGTGCGGGAGTTGTGCAGTCAGGGTGAATGGACAGCCGGTCCTTGCCTGTACTGAAGTGGCACAGGATGGCATGGTCATTGAACCACTGGACCTTCCGGTTATCAAAGACCTGATGGTAGACCTTGTCTCCGGTATATCATCCATTCCGCGGATTGATACTTGTGAGTGTGGCATTCTTCCGAAACAGGAAGAGATAGAGAAAATAAAACCGCTCCGTGACTGCATCGAATGTCTCTCCTGTGTCTCGGTCTGCCCGGCGATGAAAGTTACGGATTTTCTGGGACCTACTTCTATGCGCTCCCAGATGCGGATTGCACTTGACCCCCGTGAACCAGGAAACCGGATTCGCGAAGCCCTGTCTCAGGGGCTCTTCACCTGTACCAGCTGCAACCGGTGCTGGCGTGTCTGTCCGAAAGATATCGAGACACCGGGAAAAGCCATTGAAAAACTTCGTGAGATTGCAAACCGTGAAGGACTCACCCTTCCCCGCCACCAGGAAGTTGCAGAGATGGTCAGAACCACGGGCAGAAGTGTTGAGTCCGGAAAACACGTCTTCCTTGATCTCGTGGACGAGGTTATTGAACCATATGGAGAGGTGAAGCGAGAGGTTGGGTTTTTCTGTGGCTGTATGTTTAATGCCCGGCTTCCTGAACGGGCCATGGATATGCTTGAGGTTATGCGGCATGCAGGTATCAGGGTGATCATTCCAAAAGAACAGGTCTGCTGTGGTTCTCCGCTTATCAGAACCGGACAGACGTCCTTTCTTGATGAACTCAAAGAGCGAAATATTAAGGCATTTCAGGATCGGGGGATTAAAACCGTTATGACTATGTGTGCGGGGTGTGGTGTCACACTCAAGCATGACTATGAGACTCCTTTTGAAGTCAAGGATGTATCAGAGATCCTGACTGAGACTGGTCTGCCTCCTCTGGCAAAGGTTCCGCTCACTGCAACCTACCATGATCCCTGTCATCTGATGAATGGCCAGCAGATTACAGAGCAGCCCCGTGAAATTCTGGAAAAGGCCGTTGAGCGGTTTGTTGAGATGCCGGCATATTGCTGTGGGTCAGGTGGCGGTGTCAGGTCGGGAATGCCTGACGAAGCAGCAGCACTTGGTGAGTTACGACGGGCTGAAATCAAAAAAACCGGAGCAGACATCGTTGTGACCATCTGTCCGTTCTGTGAGTATCATATCCAGGAGCACAGTGACCGTCCTGTATTGAACCTTATGACGGTTCTGGTGGAAGCACTGGGTAAAAAACCAACCACTCTGTGATGAAGCGGGATCCATCTTTTTTACATGAATATCTGCGGATGTTTTCCCTGCCTGATCAGGATGGTCAGACCACGTTGCATCTCCAGCAGACGACCCGGTGTGACACCCTGCGTATTGGCGATGCAGAATACTGCAGGTACACCAATGAGTTCTGGACCGCACGGCAACGGCAGGCATCCCGTCTTCAGGAGATCTCATACCGGGCCTGCTTCAAACCCCAGCTCCCTAGGTTTTTTATAAGTCTCCTGACAGAACCGGGAGAGATTGTCTATGATCCGTTCACCGGCAGGGGCACAACGCCACTGGAGGCAGCACTCCTCGGCCGTCAGGTCATCTCTAATGACATCAATCCGCTCTCCCGCATCCTGACAGAACCCCGGCTTCATCTCCCTGTGTATGAAGAGATCAGGGCACGCCTGTATGCGATCCCTGACAGTCCGGACATTTCATGCGAGATCGATCTCTCGATGTTCTACCATCCTGATACTCTCAAAACGTTGTGCAGTATCCGTGGGTACCTGCTTGACCGGGAGAAACATGGAGAGCTTGACAGAACCGATTCATGGATCAGGATGGTTGCAACAAACCGACTGTCTGGTCATTCGCCCGGCTTTTTCTCCGTCTACACCCTTCCGCCCAATCAGGCAGTAACCCCGGAGCGTCAGATTACCATCAATCGTGACCGGAACCAGACTCCACCCTATCGGGATGTCAGAGAGATTATCCTCAAAAAGTCGAGATCATTACTGCAGGGAATTGATCAAAAACAGAGGGAGAGCCTTATCCGTGCGGCAGATTCCTCATTTTTTCTGACCGGGGACGCACGGTATACTCCTGATATTCCTGACAATACAGTATCCCTCACGGTAACTTCTCCCCCGTTCCTGGATATCGTGCAATATGCCACCGATAACTGGCTGCGATGCTGGTTTAATGGTCTTGA
>CAYWHV010000172.1:0-5837 GCA_964458045.1 uncultured Methanospirillum sp. | reverse complement strand
TGCATCGACTATCGGAGTGAAATTTTCTCCGACCTTTTCTGGTTGAAAGGGCAATGCAAGAGCAATCCCGGAATAATCAAGAGCATATACATACATGTCGCCATTGACAAAGTGACCGGTTTTATTATTAAATTCTAGCAATGCAACTGATTTTTCCTGTTTTTGAGCCCAATCTGCTGCAGCGTCAACATAGTCCTTCAGGTCCTGAGAGGTGGAGGGACTAGGGAACAGTGGTTTTTCGTCTATCAATTCTGATTCATCGATATTCTCGAGATTCTCAGTAGTATCGGTTGCTTCGGATGTTTGTTGATCTGCTGTTCCAAAACACACCGATACAAGACACAGAAGCAGTATGAAGGTACTGACAATTCCTTTCATGGGGATCATATGAGGTATATGGATGTGTGATCTCTATGAAGATGTCGATGTCAGGGATATGTATGGGAAAAAATACTCCGAAAAATGAGGTTGCAGAGTATCCTCCCGGTCCATACGGAAAATTACTTTAAAAGAACAGTGGATTTATGGCACTATCTGATCGCCACATGACTGAAACACCTTTTTCCTCGCCTTGTTCTTCTCCTTAATGAGTCGGTCAATAATATGTCCAAGGGTTTTTTCGTCTCCGATTCCTTCTTCGATGTGATGACCCAGCATATGGATCATTCCTGCTCCTGCAGTCCGTTCTGCCAGGTACCCACTGACGTACTGCAGGTTTTCTGAACCGACGACCTGCTCTGACGTAAGATATGAGAGGGCTTTCTGCTCGAATTTTGTATAGATGTCAACAATATCAGTTATTTCAGCAGGATCAAGACAGACCCATTGTGAAAGTCTTTGAAGATACGCAATTGTTGCAGCTGATGCAACATTGACCGCAACTGCAGCGAAGATTAGATGTACATCTATCCGGTTCTGATATAATGTCAGCATTCTACTCCCCGGGAAAATCCGTCCGAAAAACCGGTAGAACTGTAACCGGTACCTGGACCCAGGTGCATAGAGACGGACCTGTGGATGATAATTCCCTGACTGAATAAGATCCTCCCGGATGGTAGTCTGGTACTGCAGCTCGGCATACACCGGGGGAAGAATGAGGCCGTCATCATAGAGCTGACGGTATTTTTTCTGCTCATAATGAAGCGCTTCAAGCCAGAAGAGCCGGATAACATTCATCCGGTCAGGATTCTGGTGCACCTCCTGCCAGAACTCACGAACCTTCTGTTCTTTATCCTGAGAATTTTCTCGATATTTGCGGATATGGTCATCAAGGATGGCAGGATCAATAATCCCTGCAAGATCGGACTTCTCAAGGCTGGACTCGGCTGCCCTGCTGGTGACAAGGTCTCCATATAACTGGTGAAATGTTTGCAGAAGTCTGGACTGTCCAAGCCCAAGATGCTGAATAAGGGGTCCGATGGTCATACCCTGAATAAAGATGCTGAAGAGGACCGTGAGAACAGAGAATGCAATGATCAGATCCCGGTACGGCAGGGAAAGCGGGATTGAGAGAACCAGGGCTATCGCCACCGCACCACGAAGACCTCCCCAGAAACAGACCGTCTGGTATGATACGGGAACCTTATGTTTCGTAAACCGGTTAAATATGGCAAATGTTCCGACAACCGGGATCAGTCGTGCCAGCAATACTGCACCGATGAGGAAAAGAATGCCCACAATACCCCCTTTGATGAGGAGTGAGATATCTTCCAGTGATGCAATCGTTATACCGACGAGGAGGAAGATAAGGGTGTTTGCAAGAAATCCGATATACTCCCAGAAACGGTTCAGTTCTTCACGCCGGTCAGGTCCAATCCAGTCTGAAGCTGCCCGTGCGGTGATAAATCCACATGCGACGACTGCAATGACGCCGGAAAATCCCAGTTCATCACCGAGCAGGAATGTCAGATATGCTGCCACAAGGGTCGCCGTCTGATGTGTATGTGAATGAAGGGGTGTTTTCCTCAGGATAGTCCGGAGAATCAGGCCTCCGATGACTCCGATGAGTATGCCACCGATAAATGAGGTGAGTAACTGAGAGGTAAAGAGAGCTGATGTTTCAAAGAATGACAGATCATTTTTGAGGAGCGGTCTGCTAATCAGAAGCAATACCAGCTGGAACATGATAATGGAACAGGCATCATTGAGCAGGCTTTCTCCTTCAACAAGGATCTGTAATCGTTTCGGAACCCCGACCTCTTTAAATATGGAGATGACTGCAACCGGGTCGGTGGATGAGATCAATGCACCAAACAGAAGGGCAAAGAGGAGCGGGATTGCAAAATACCATGAGACCATGTACCCGATAATCCCTGCGGAGATGATAACCCCGAATATGGCAAGGCATAACACCGGAAACAGGTTTCGATTGAGCAGCCGGGTATTTACCGCAATGGCAGATTCAAAGATCAACGGTGGAAGAAATATATAGAGGATGATATCCACCGCCGGGAAATATGGTCCAATCGGTTTTAATGCATCAATATGAGGGACTATATATTCGGAGAAGGCATATCCGATGAGAACCAGTCCGATGGTATAGGGCATCTTCAGGTGCCGCAATGTCATTGAAGCGATGATTGCGACCAGGAGAAGAGCGATGATAATTATTTCATTGGCAATGATGAGGTTATGTTCCATTCATTCGAACCTGTCTTATTATTGGCAGTCATGGGTAATGAGGAGTCGGTTCCTTCGGATTTACTTATCAGGACTGTGATACACAATCCAGGATGGTCTTATGAACCGTCCATGATCCTGCATATAAAGAGATAAAAATGGTATAGTCAGGCTGACATGGATTGAATTGACTCACATCCAAATCCAATATTTTTTATACCATCTCTACACCTTATCATACGTATGGACTCGGAAAAGATCCTTGCAATAATCCTCAGCATCGTAGTTCTTTTATTCGGTATTGTTGCTGTCACCGCTCCGACTGCAGTCTTTGACTTCCTTGTTCTTATCGTCGGAGTAATATTTCTGATATTTGGAATTCTGACAGCCGGCCTTGCACTCTCAGCAGAGGGTGGAACACCAAAGATGATACTTCTGGGATCAGGTCTCGTAAGTATCCTCATCGGACTTCTGGCAATTATCTCCCCCTATGTCGCAACCGTTGCCATTGGATATCTGATAGCATTATGGCTTACCCTGAATGGTCTTTTAACCATTGCATATGCCATTTCAATCACATGGGAAAAGCACCGTATCCTCACCGGTATCGCAGGTGTTATCAGTTTACTTATTGGTATTTACCTGTTTACGAATCCAAGTGCAGGAACGGCTCTGATTGTCATGGTCCTCGGAATATTCTTTGTAATTTCAGGGATACTTTCACTGATTATGGCATAATTTTACTGGAAAAAATAATCTTCTCTTTTTTTTGTCAGCCCGCTAAAAGAAGGATAATCAGAATTTTCATGGCGGGTCAGATGATGTCAATGAAAAATTAGGGAATTCCTTTGATGATGAGAAGGGTGATATCATCAAATTGTGGTTCTGATTCGCTGAATTTCTGAACCTCATTGAATATTTTCTTTTTTATACCGGATGCAGTTAAGGATCTGTTCTCCCTGATGATTGACTTCAGACGTAATTCGCCAAACATCTCTTGTGATGAACTTAATGATTCCGTGACTCCATCGGTATACAGAACGATGATATCACCGGGCTTTATGGGGATAGTTCTCTGACCGTATATTTCATCCTCTAGAACACCGATTGCTAATCCGGTCATTGTTAACTCTTCAAAGGTATCATCTCCGGCACGGTATACCATAGGGGGATTATGTCCGGCATTGACATAGGTAAGGGTCCGGTCCTCTTCAGAGAGGATACCATAAAACAGGGTTACAAACATACCTGACTTTGAATCCTGTGCGATTATCGTATTTGCAGATGCAATAGCTTTTGCCGGTTCATGATGCCAGGTTGCATTCACTCTGACTACAATCCGGGACAATGCCATGAACAGGGCTGCCGGGATTCCTTTCCCGGACACATCAGCGATGAGAATTCCATAGGTTCCCTGATGAAGAGGAACGAGTTCCATTGGGATGACATCAAAAAAATCTCCCCCGACTTCTTTTGCCATCACACTGGTTGCTGCCACATCAAAGCCCTGTATTGAGGGAATGGTGTCCGGGAGAAAACTTCGCTGTATTTCAGCGGCGATGTCAAGTTCAGCCTTTGACCTGGCTATTCGTTCCTCCATCTTTCTCCGGTCGGTGATGTCCCTGATGGTCTCAATAGATCCGGTGATCGTGCCATTCAGGTCATACAGGGGAGTTGCTTTTGCCCAGACAAACCGGCCTTCCCTTCCTGATAACGGAAGAAAGGTATCAACAATAAGGGTATCTCCTTCACGGTCAATGTGTGAATACTTCTCTTCCAGTTCTGCTTTTGGCTGAAATACCAGGTCTGCAAGGATGGGCCGTCGCTCGCCATAAAAGGGAAGAGCATATTCATAATTTCCTCTCCCCACCATGTCTGCTGCCGGGACTTCAGATATGAGTTCCATTGCATGGTTCCAGGCCTGAACCACCCCGTTTGTATCAATGACCACCGTTGCATCAGGGAGGAAGTTGATAATTTCCGCAAGTCTTCTCCGGGATATTTCAGACTCCTCCTCTGCCCGTTTCCGGTCAGATATATCCCTGATACTCTCTATAGCACCATACCGGGTTCCTTGTTCATCATAGAGAGGACTGGCTTTGGCCCAGAAATAGGTACCATTCTGCCCAAATGTTGGAATGAATATGTCAACAACAAGGGTGTCCCCTTCACGAATGATATGATTGTACCGTTTCTCAACCTCTTCATCAGGAAGAAGAATCAGATTGGCAAGCATCGGTTTTCGTTCGCCATAGAAGGGAAGGGCATAGATATAGTCACCTTTCCCGAGGATATCAGAGGCAGAAACTCCGGTGACGTCCTCCATGGCTCGGTTCCAGGCAATGACCTTCCCGTCAAGGTCAATGACGAACGTCGCATCCGGGAGGAAGTTGATGATCTCCTCAAGGCGGCGGACCGTCTTTTTTGTCTCCTGTTCGGCTTTCATCCGGTCGGTGATGTCCCGGATTGTCTCGATGGCACCAATGATATTCCCGCCCGGGTCATAGAGCGGACTTGCTTTGGCCCAGAAATAAGTGCCATCCTTCCCGAATGATGGGATAAAGATGTCAACCACAAGGGTGTCACCATCACGGATGATGTGATTATACCGTTTCGCTACTTCTTCGTCCGGAAGGAGGATGAGATTGGCAAGCATCGGTTTTCGTTCATTGTAAAACGGGAGGGCATAGGCATAGTCACCTTTTCCAAGGATGTCAGAGGCAGAAACTCCGGTGACATCTTCCATGGCACGGTTCCAGGCAATGACTGTACCGTCCAGATCAATGACAAATGTTGCATCAGGGAGAAAATTTATTATTTCTTCGCAATAGCCTTCCATTCTTGGTTTCATAATATCCTGATGGTAGAGTATGGGGGGATGGGGTATAAGTATAATCCGTTAGGAGTGGGAGTGGGGTATGTATGGGATAAAAAATTCCTGTGATTCAACATGAGCGATTGTAGATAATCGTGATTAAGAATCATATCTTTCACCAAAAGATGAAAAAATAGAATGTATTCTTAAAAAAATAAAATCAGAGAGAAGAGTAAATAATTATCACCCGTCTCTAGAAATGGGAGATTTTCTTCTGAAATGTGATTTTCATGCTTATTTGTATAAACCCAGGAGGTCTATGAGGAGAGTCTTTCCAGATACCAGATAGTGTTCCTGCTTCCCTTAGTCTGAAACAGTGATCGAATATGGGGTACAGAAATGA
>CAYWHV010000171.1:0-5844 GCA_964458045.1 uncultured Methanospirillum sp. | reverse complement strand
TCACGAATGAGGCCCTCTTTGGTAAATGGGTCAGATGGATTATGCTGGTCATCGCTTCAATCGTAATGCCAATCATGTACGGCTACACCGTCCGAATTATGAGAGGAGTCCAGCCGGCATATGAGGAAGAATCATTCTTTTCCCTCTTCATTGATGGTGTTAAGCTCCTCGTCATATACCTGATATATATGATAATACCGCTCATCGCATTTGCAATTACCATCGGAGTTACCGCATTTAATGTCATACAAACGGGTGGTAATTTCACCATGGATTCCCTCCTACCGATTGCTGGAGCACTGATTGCCGGGGGAGTAATCACCATCATCATCGGGTTTATCTTTATGCTCCTCAATATCATTGGATCTGTCAGATTTGCACGAACCCAAAGCATGAAAGAGGCATTCGCATTCGGGGAGATATTCTCAACTATCGGGAAAATTGGATGGCTGAACTACATCTTCTCCCTGATTGTCCTTTTCATTGTTGTATTTCTCATCGTGATTGTGGTAACCATTGTTGAAGTAATACTCGGATTCATTCCCATTCTTGGATTGATCATCGGATGGGTTATCAGTCTGTTCCTCGGACCATATATCTCCATCATGGTGAGCAGATACTACTCTCTTCTTTATGATGAGGGAATGTAACCCATACTTTTTCCCTTCCCCCTCTTGTGCCCCGACAGCAACGCCTACCCATGATATTTTATCCATGCACGTACATCTCTAACATATGTCAACGGAAGACGTGCTCAAAGAGGCAACAAAAAATATCAATGATCTCATCTCAGCCAGGCGGGTAATGGGCGACCCGGTTGATCTCGGGGACAAGGTGGTCATACCGGTTACGAGGTTTGGACTGGCTTTCGGAGCAGGAAGCGGGAAAGGGAAGGAAGGAGACGGGAGCGGTGCCGGAGGTGGCGGGGGAATTGAACCGATGGCTCTGCTGGTCGCTCATAAGGAGATTAAAGGAGCGGAAGGAATCCAGGTCTTCTCGCTCAAGAAGGAGAACCCGGTAGCCCAGGTGATTACTGCACTGAGCGAATCACTCGTGCCCCAGGTCATCGAGCTGGTCAAACAGAAAGAACCGGCATCTGCCAGTCCGACTGAAGAAGAGAAATCATAGGAGTGCCTATGTTCCATCCGGCTGGTGATCTGCTTGTCACGGTCGGCATTATCCTGTTTTTATTCATTTTTTTGAGATTTCTCTATACGATACCCCTGAAAATCTCAATTGCGGCAGAACGGGATCAGGCCCGGCTGTGTGGGGAGAGTGAAGTAGGATTTGGACCATTCAGTACTGCGTTTCTCTATGATGGGGCTTTCCATGGAGAGATGAGAATCGGCGGAAGGCGTCTGTTTTCCTTTTCCATACCGAAAACAGGTGAGGAGGATACCGAACCAGAAAAAGAGGAGTCGGAGGAAGAGGGCATTCTATCAGGAATGAGATGGGTTCCGGTGATCGTTCAGGGAAGCAGACGAATCTTCATGCATTTCAGAATCGATACCCTCACCTGCCATGCACGGATAGGCTGTGGTGATCCCTATACCACAGGGATTGTGTATGGATACATTCAGGCAATTATTCCATTGCTTCCGGGAGAGCATGACATCTCTATTACTCCCGACTTTTATGATCCGGCCCTCGAAGGTCACGTCAGGCTGGATACCCTGTTTGTATACCCCTTCGCTCTCCTCGTCTATATCTGCAGGATAATCATTCCGGAGGTTCTGAATAAACCGGTGATATCAGGAGGGAGGATTGATGCAGAATCCGGATGATCCGATTAGAATCCTGGGGCCGGTTACTCTGGCAGGAAGAATGATCTACCCGGTTGTAAGGGTACATTCATGGATAGGGAAGCAGGGAGGAATGATATTGGGAAACCCCTGTGCTCTGCTCATCCGGGAAGATGAGGCATGGTTTTTTGTTTCAGTTGATGATACGGTTCCCGATATAACATCCCTATTTTCTCTTAATACCATTGAGACAAAGGACAGATAATCAATACCTGGTCCTTGAATGCATGATAAAATGAGGGTTATCATAAACCGGTACTATCCTGCTTCCTGAGAAGCCCACATACCGGCTGGCAGAATGGATACGATACCTGCTATTCACCACCGGGGGGAGGATCAAGGGAGAAAAAGGAATAGTACTGTTCGACTACGGTGCCACGGACAAGAACGTCGACTGGCATGATGAATAATCCCCTGAGTATCAGATAGTGCTTTTGTATAGAGACTCTATAGCACTCAGGAAATTCCGCGGTGAGACCATCAGAAACGCAGGGTTTCACCTAAGAGGGTGGAGCACCACTCCAAGGCAAATATTAATACATAATGTAATAATTATTGTATTACATGGCGAAAGCAAAACCAAAAAGTCATGCAAGTGTCTCTCTCCGGATGCCTGTTGAATTAAAGGATGCACTTGACAGCTATGTGGCAGAACATGAGATGAGCTCGATGTCAGAAGCAATCATTGCAATCCTTGTAGAGAAATTAAACCCGCCTATCCCGGGATTATGCTGGCCGTGTAACTACCAGAACCCGGTTGATGCAAAATTCTGTTGCAAGTGTGGAAAGAAATTGAAAACAGATCAATAATATGTAATACAAATAGTATTACAAACCCACATACAAGTATTCAATACAGATTACGATGAGGTATACAAGATGAAAATCGTCAGCATTATCGGAAGTCACCGGAAAAACGGGAACACAGAGACTATGCTCAAGGCATTTGATAAGGAGTTCAAATCATTGGAGATTCCGGATTATAAGAATAAATTTTACAACATCTCGGAGATGGACATCTACCCGTGCAGGGCATGTCTGAAATGTAAAAGAAAAGATAACTGTATCATTGAAGATGATTTTGGTAAAGTTGCTCTTAAGATGATCCAGAGCGATCTCATCATTCTGGGTTCACCGGTGTACTTCTCGGATGTGAGTGCACAGGTAAAAGCCCTCTTTGACCGGACCTACTCTCTCTGGCTTAAAAAGATGTTAAAAGGGAAAAATATCATCTTCGTCGCTACCTGTGCAGAGTATGGGTCCGGACATACCATTGATACCATGCGGCACTGGGCATTGGATCATGAGATGAATATCATCGCAACCGTGGAGGGGAAAAGCGAGAAGAAGGGAAAGGTCCTTGAGAATGAGATGACAGTCAAGGCAATTGTGGATGCGGTCCGGGCATGTGACGGGATAGTGCCGAGAACGTAAATATCACAGGTATGATTAATTCCCCCCCCCAGATTCTTCTTTTATTGACAATTTGGAATAAATTTGGAGTTATTTGTAGGTTTAAAATTCAATTTTTTTTTGGTATAGCCTCATAAAAAGTTCGGAAAGGGTAAGATTTTCCAATCCCGGCCTTTTAGACATTATACCTATTCGCCTATGAATTTTCTACGGTATACTATCTGAAAACTATATAACCACATAAGCAAATACCTATATGCTAACCTATGGAGATATGCAACCAGTGTGAAGACTGTACAAAACTCTGTGAGATCGTTCCAAAAATGGCAGGTGTTTTCAAAGCCCTTGGTGATCTCACCAGACTGAGAATAATATATCTTCTGACCACTGACACCACCGGAACACTCGGAGTATCCGAGCTTGCAACCAGACTTGGCATCTCCCAGCCTGCGGTATCCCAGCATTTAAAAACACTCAAATCAGAAGGTATTGTTGATTCACGCCGGAACGGTTTTTATATCTATTATACTATCAACCGCGACCGGATGGTGGAATTCCGGGACAATTTTGAGCTGATGTATTCGAGTGTCATGGGAAGATGCAACCGTGAACTTATCAGGAAATCCTCACCAGATCAGGAGTTCCGGGCATGTATCATCTATTATTCATACTCAGGGATTACCCGCCATATTGCAGAAGAGATACGAAATGCCAGCGGGTGCGATCTCATTGAGGTCAGAACGAAAAAACCCTACTCTTCCTTTTCAGCATACACCACCGGAGTTTTTCGATCCCGGAAGATGGCATGCGATCCGATAGAACCTGATACTATCGATGTTTCACCGTATGATCTCATCGTCATAGGAACGCCGGTCTGGGCATGGAAACCTGCTCCTGCCATGAATGCCGCAGTGCAGGCACTCAGGGGTTGTGAGGGGAAGAGAGTCGTGATTTTTACTACATGCAGCAATCAGCCAGGTGAAGCCCTCCCCATTCTGAAAGAAGCACTGACCAGCCGGGGTGCCATCGTTGCCCTGGAAATCTCTCTTACCTCAGAGGACACAAAAAATTCTGATGCCGGGGGAGAAATTCTCCGAAGAATCATTGAGGCACAACCATTCGGAGATACCACAAAAACACCGGATTCGGAGGAAACATGAGCATGACAGATCCAAAACAAATTCTGGTTATCATGGGCAGCCCCCGGAAAGGGAACACGTTCCATGCATGTGAAATGTTCAGAGAATACCTTGAGCAGGAGATTCCAGTTCAATGTGAATATATCTGGCTGAAAGACCTCACCCTGCATCCCTGCAGAGGCTGTCTTCTCTGTTTCACCAAAGGAGAACAGGCATGCCCGATCCATGATGATATACCAGGAATTCAGGAGAAGATGAGAAATGCCGATGCGGTCATTTTTGCATCCCCGGTCTATGCGATGAATGTACCAAGCCAGATGAAACTCATGATAGACCGGCTCTCCTTTACATTCCACCGGCCAGAGTTTTTTGATAAAAAGGCCTTTCTTATCGCAACCACCGGAGCACTCGGGCATGAGGATGTGCTGAAATACCTGGCCGATGTAGCAGGGATCTGGGGATTTGAGGTCGCCGGAAAGGCCGGGCTGGTTACACCAATTCCGGTCCCTGCCCACCTGGCAGAGAGAAACAGGAAAGCCCTGCAAAACGCAGCCCATACCTTTTCCAATGCACTGAAGCGAACCAGGAGAAGATCTCCAGGACTCAAAGATGTCATTATCTATCACGGGCAGCGGGCAGCCTTTTCCCAGCTTATGACCCTGTCTCCTGCAGACTATCACTATTGGAAGGAGAAAGGCTGGCTTGACAAAAAGGTGAAGTATTTTGTCCCTGTTCCGGTCAATCCCCTTTACCATGCCATCGGAGTTCTTGTCGAATGGATTGCGGCAAAAAAGGTGCAAAAAGACTTTTTCGTTGAATCAGGTGCCAACGAATGATCCAAAACAAGGTTCATCAACGGAGGATTGTATGAGTGATCAGATGCACTCACCTCACGCTGAGCAGGAGCAGTACCGGGATCTCTTCAACACGGCAATTGGAGATGTTATCAGTCATGCAATCCGGATAATCGGGACCGACCCCTCACTCATCATCCCGGCAGGAAGAATTCTCCGGTACCAGAAGAAAGCAGCAAAAATCCGATCACAGCATGAGAAAGAAGGACTCCTGATCCCACCGGTCATGATCATCAGTATCACCTCACGATGTAATCTGACCTGCAAAGGCTGCTATATGCATGCCAGAAAGGAGAATCCAAAATCAGAAATGAGCCCTGATATGCTTACTTCAATCATTGACCAGGCTGCAGAGCTGGGAGTCTCCATTATCGTCATTGCCGGTGGTGAACCATTTGTCCGGGCAGATGAGATAATCCGCATTACACAGGCCCATCCCCAAATCCTCTTCCCAGTCTTTACCAATGGCCTCCTGATTGATGAACAGATGGCAGGTATCCTTTCATCCTGCCGGAATATCATCCCCCTGATAAGTTTTGAAGGACTACGGGATGAGACCGATGCACGAAGAGGGAATGGAGTCTTTGACCGGCTTCTTGCTACCTGTCATCTTCTCAAATCCCGTGGCATCTTCTT
>CAYWHV010000170.1:0-5846 GCA_964458045.1 uncultured Methanospirillum sp. | reverse complement strand
GGATGTTCTTCTTGTTATCGGCGGTGTGACCCCCCAGTGGGAAGATAAACTCAAGATGGTATGGGATAAGATTCCGGAGCCCAAGGTAGCGGTGTCCATCGGGAACTGTCCGATCTCCGGATGTGTCTTTTCCAGGCCACAGACACTCACCAAGGCTCCTGCAAAAAGTTATATTCCCATTGCTGCAGAGGTTCCCGGCTGTCCTCCACGACCGACTGAGATAATACAGGCTATCCTTTCAGTCGCACCCCTGATATTCAAAGACTGGGAGCTCAGGCGATGAAAAAGATTGTTGACGTTTCAATACCCCTTGGCCCGGTCCATCCGATATTCAAGGAACCATGCCGGATAAAATGTGAGACCTTTGGAGAGCAGGTTCTTGCAGCCGAGGTTGAACTTGGGTACATGAAGAAAGGGATTGAACGGATCATGGTAGGCCGGCCCTGGCAGGAGGTTATGTTCCTTGCCGAACGGGTGTGTGGTATCTGTTCAGTCATTCACAACTTTGTATTCATCGAAACCATGGAGAAGATATCCGGAGTCACGGTCCCTGACCGGGCAGCCTACCTGCGGGTGCTGGCAAATGAACTTGACCGGATGCAAAGCCACCTGATTGCAAACTTCTCATACTGTTATACCATCGAACATGAGACCATCGGGATGTATCTCCTCAACATCCGTGAGACCGTGATGGACATGCTCGAATACCTCACCGGTGCCAGGGTCACCTGTGCCTATATCGTTCCCGGAGGAGTCCGGTTTGATCCTGACAGTGAAGACCTGACCCGGATCATGACTGCCATGGATGACGTGGAACGTGAGACCCGCCGGTACATGAACATGTTTGAATCAGGGCCGCTCATCGGACTTCGAAGTAAGGGAATCGGCATCATGACCCGTGAACAGGCTGAACTCGTCCATGCTGTCGGGCCAACCGCACGGGCCTGTGGTATAACAACCGATTGCAGATCAGACCATCCGACATACCAGAGGCTGAACTTCAAACCCCTGGTTCGGACTGAAGGAGATAACTATGCCAGGGTTATGCTCCGGTTCCAGGAAGTTTTACAGAGTGTGGACCTGATACGAACCATCATCCGGACCCTGCCAGAAGGAAAAATCAGGGGAGGCGGAACCATTGGGAGGGGTGAGACCACGCATCAGGGTGAAGCGCCGAGAGGTGAACTGACCTACCGGATTAAATCAGATACTCATGGGAGAATCCAGGAGATATCTATCCAGACCCCGTCTATTATGAACATCGAAGCATGTGCACGATACATGATTCCGGGAGTAACATCGGTTGCAGATGTCACAGCGGCATACATCAGTTCTGACCCATGCGTTGCCTGCACTGAGAGGTAATCCATGAGATCCATCCTTTCATATATTCAGCATATGGCCAGGCCGGAGTGGATTAAAACATTTTTCCTTGCGAAAACCGCCCCCCTAACCACCCCACCCCATTTCAGGGAGTTCCCCCATCTGACCGGAAAGGAATGCACCCATTGTTTTCAATGCATGATGATCTGCCCTGCCCCGGGGGCGATTGAGGTCATCAGGACCGAGAAGCCGGGAGAGTGGAAACCGGTCATCCATCTTGGGCATTGTATCAGGTGTGGCCTGTGTGTTGAGATCTGCCCGGAACTGGTCCTTGATGCCGGCAGGGTCCATACGAAAAATGCACAGGACGGCACCTACATGCAGTTTCAGTTCCACATCACCGTCAATCCGGTTACCTGCATGGGATGTGGAAGCTGCACGGTTGCCTGCCCGGTCAACAAGGAGATAGATCCACAACTGGCAGCAAAAGGGACCAGTACATCTGACGAAGTCATCATGCGGGTATACAAGGGGATAAACACGGTGTTTCATGAGGATAAATGCACCGGGTGTAAGACATGTGAAGAGCAGTGCCCGACCAGGTCAATACTCGTGGCACGGGTCCTCGAACCCCTGCAGGTATCGGAGGATGCATGAAGATCCATATCAATTCCGGACGGACAGTGGTCCAGGGATCTCATGTGGACCGGAAAAATTCGCCTGAATACTTTAAGGAGACCTCAACCCTCCGGTTAAACCCCGTAGACATGATGGAGATCGGGGTTGATGACGGGGAACGGGTGAAAGCAACAACCGATGGCATATCTGTTGTGCTCCGTGTCATTTCAGATGAAACAATAAAAAGGGGAACCGGATTTCTCCCGCTCGGGCCCTATGCCAATACGCTGGTTGGAGGAACCACCCACAGTACGGGAATGCCTGACTTTAAAGGATCAGAGGCTGATATACAAGCAACCGGAGAAAAAGTATCAACGGTTGGAGAGATGATGCGACAACTGGGAGGTCTTCCCTATGGAAGATAAAATCAGGCACGTGATCTGTCCCTATTGTGGATGCCTCTGCGACGACATCCTGATAGAAATGACCGACGGGAAGATATCAGGGGTTGAGAACGCCTGCACCCTGGGAGCCCACAAGTTCCTTGGTGATGCAGGAAACCGGCTCAAGGGCCCGATCATGCGAAAGGGAGATGAGTGGGTCGATGTCTCCTATGAAGAAGCAATAGAGTACGCAGTAAAAGTCCTGGCTGAAGCGGACCGTCCTCTCCTCTATGGCTGGTCAGGATGTGCGACGGAAACACAGGCAATCGGAGCCCATCTTGCTGAACTTATTGGCGGGGTTGTGGACAGCACCACATCAGTCTGTCATGGACCATCGATCCTTGCAATTCAGGAGGTAGGTCATCCAGGCTGTACACTCGGACAGGTGAAAAACCGGGCTGATACCATCATATACTGGGGGTCAAATCCCATAGAGGCCCATCCCCGGCACCTGAGCAGATATACCAATTATGCTGACGCCTATTTCTTCCATAACGCATTCCGTGAACGAAGAGTCATTGTTGTTGATGTCAGAAAGACACCAACCGCCGAGATAGCAACTGAGTTTGTGCAGATCGAGCAGGGAGGAGATTATCATGTTCTGTCTGCCCTCCGGGCTATCATCAGGGGGAGGGAGGACGTAATTCCGGACCTGGTTGCAGGTGTCCCGAAGACCCAGCTGATCAGGGTTGCAGAGATGTGCAAACAGACAAAATTTGGTGCTCTGTTCTTTGGTGTCGGAGTCACGATGACCGGTGGCAAATATAAAAATATCCGGAATGCCATCGAGTTTGTCGATGAACTAAACCGACATGCCAAATGGACCATATCACCCATGCGGGGACATTCGAATGTGTATGGATCAAACGAGGTGTTCACCTGGATTAGTGGATACCCCTTTGCGGTGGATTACTCCAGGGGAATCGCATTTTACAATCCCGGAGAAACCACCGCGGTTGATATCCTTGCACGAAATGAAGCGGATGCTGCACTGATTATGGCGAGTGATCCCGGTGCCCATTTCCCCCGGATCTGCTGTGAACATCTGGCAAAGATCCCGACCATCCTCTTTGATCCCTATCCGAGTGCAACCACCCATCTCTGCACCCTGCAGATTCCCTCCGCGGTGAATGGTATCGATGCAGCAGGAACAGCATACCGGATGGATGGAATTCCCATCAGGACACGAAAATTCATCGAAACCGGGTATCCGACCGACACCGAGCTCATGGAAAAGATTTATGATCGTATCAGGAAGGTGAAAGAGAATGCGTGAACTCCTGATTAAGAATGCCTATGTCATCGATCCGCTCCAGGGAATCCATGGGGATATCATGGACATTCCTATCCGGGAAGGGAGAATTGTTGACAAGGTGTCAGGATCCTGTGAAGAGATCGACGCCGGTGGCCACCTGACCCTGCCCGGAGGAATTGACTCTCATACCCACGTGTGTGGCACCAAGGTCAACTTTGGCCGGTACATGAGCCCGGAGGACATGCGGGCCGGAAGGACACCACGACGGGGTGCCATGTATCCCACGTCCGGGTATACCGTCCCGACAACGTATGGCAACAGTTACCGGTACAGTAAAATGGGGTATACAACCCTTCTCGAGGGAGCAATGGCACCTTTAGAGGCGCGGCATACCCATGAGGAGTTTGCTGCAACACCCATGCAGGACATGCTTGCAAATACCCTGTTTGACGGGAACTGGAGTCTTTTCGAAGCAGTCGGCGACAAGGATGTCAGGCAGGCTGCCGCGGTCATCGGGTGGACCCTGTCTGCAGTCAAGGGTTTTGGGATTAAACTTACCAATCCCGGTGGTACCGAGGCATGGGGATTTGGGGATGACCTCTCAAGTATAGATGAAACGGTTCCGAACTGGGATATTACTCCCCGGGACATCATTGATACAACCATAAAAGCCTGTGAATATTTACATCTCCCCCATTCGGTTCACCTTCACTGCAATAATCTGGGCATGCCCGGAAATTATCGGACAACCCTTCAGACCCTTGATATTCCATCAGATCTCAATCCAAACCGGCAGACACTCTATCTGACCCATGTGCAGTTCCACTCCTATGGAGGAAGTACCTGGGGCGATATTCGATCAGAAGCAGAAAAGATTGCAGGTTCAATCAATACCAAACCGCATGTCGTCATCGATATGGGTCAGGTTATGTTTGGCAGGACGATGACCATGACCGCAGACGGGCCGATGGAGTTCCGGCTCTATACGCTCCACCACAACAAATGGAGCAACCATGATGTGGAACTGGAAACCGGCTCAGGAATCATTCCGGTATACTATAGCCGAAAGAGCCTGGTCAATAGTATCATGTGGGCAATCGGTCTTGAGCTGGCCCTCCTGGTTAAAAACCCCTGGCAATGTATGCTCACAACCGATAACCCGAACGGTGCTCCCTTTGTCAAGTACCCAGAGATAATCGGTCTTTTAATGTCAAACAAGTACCGGGAGAAGGAATTAAGTCAGGTCCACCGACTAACCACTGACCGGACATCCCTGGGAACCATCGACCGGGAACTGAATTTCGAAGATATCGCTGTCATGACGCGGGCAGGTCAGGCAAAAGCACTTGGTATCATTGATCAGGGGAAGGGGCACCTGAAAGAAGGAGCCCTTGCTGACATTGCGATATATCCGGTAAAGCCGGATAAGACCGATCCATCGCTGCAGTATGAAGAAGTTATCGGAGCATTCCAGCAGTCTTTGTTTACCCTGAAAGACGGGATTGTCGTGAGCAGGGACGGGGAGGTTATCAGGGGTGTTCCGAACCGGACCTTCTGGTCCCATGCCGAACTTCCGGATGATATGGATGTCATGAAAAGCCCACGGTTTGTGGAGAAGTTTTCACGGTTTTACTCGGTGGATCTCGAGAATTACCTGGTGCAGGATGAGTACGTGCAGCGGGGTGTTGCGATGAATACCCGGACTGCATAACTTTTATGCGATGTCACATCGTATGGAGGAACTAATCTGATGGGAGGAATTATGAAAAACATCACTTTTGCGGATATTGAAGGAGAGATCAAAAAAATTCCAGTCGATAAACTCCCAGAGGTATACTTCATTATCAAGGAATACTCTAAAAAATCTATCAAAAAAACGAAGTCCCATACATTTGATAAAAGCAACATGGCAGATGATTTGCAGGAATTGAGCGGATGCATAAAAATTGAAGATCTCAATGACTATGCAACCATAAAGGATTTAAAAAAACCGTTCGTGACCGATTATGCCAGCACAGTTGATCAGGATCTTTCAATTGCGCATATAAGCGAACCTTCTCATTATGAAGAATAGTATTATTGTTGATACTTCAGCACTGATTGCGCATTTCATCCAAAGTGAGAAAAAACACCAATGTATCAATTCGTATGTAAAGACCCATCCCAAACAGGAGTGGATTATTGTTTCAACCGTTTTTTCGGAAATT
>CAYWHV010000169.1:2908-5870 GCA_964458045.1 uncultured Methanospirillum sp. | reverse complement strand
CCCGGGTATGATGAGCCGTCGCTTTTTGGTATTCCTCACGAATGAGAGGATCTGAAGTATCAACCAGTATCTGCTCTCCTGATTCCGCATCTTCAAGTTCTATCAGCCCGACATCAGGAAGTTCTTCTTCACGGGGATCAGAGACGCGGATTGCCAGGAGATCATGATGTCGTTTTACCATTGAGAGCTCTTTTGAACAGTCAGGAGTGAAAAAATCAGATAAGAGGATGACGGTTGACATCCGCCGAACCCGCTGCACTATCATCGACAGAGCCGGGCGTAGATCTGACCCCTCAGCCTGTGGGGTATGAGTGATTATTGACTGGATAAGATGAATGACATGATTTCTGCCACTTCGTGCCGGAATGAACGTCTCAACCGTGTCAGATACCAGTATGAGTCCGACCCGATCATGGTAATGAACCGCTGATAAGGCAATAGTTGCAAGAACAGATACCAGTGTGCTGAATTTTGAGACCATGTGGCCGAACGATCCTGATCCGGAGATATCGGCTATCAGGTAGATCGTATGGTCACGTTCTTCAACAAACTCCTTAACATAAGGGATTCCATACCGGGCGGTTATCTTCCAGTCAATGGCACGGATATCATCACCGGCAATATACTCCCTGATATCGGAGAATTCAACACCCTGCCCCTTGAAAAGAGAGATGTGAACTCCGGCCTGCTGACCGGTTACCCGTGCCCGTGTCAGGATGTCAATGGTCCTGACATTCTGAATCAAATCCGAATAGCTGGTATTATCCGGCATTGTTCACCGCTTCAGGGGACCGGGACTGTTCGTATGATCTGATCGATGATTGAATCCACCGTTATCTCTTCTGCCTCGGCAAGATAGGAGAGCATAATCCGGTGACGGAGAACATCATGAGCAACCGCCTTTACATCATCCGGAAGGACAAACCCTCTTCCCCTGAGCAGTGCATATGCTTTTGCTCCCAGCATAAGGTATATGGAGGCACGGGGTGATGCTCCATATCTGATATAGGATGCAAGAGGGATCTGGTAATCTGTCGGATTCCGGGTCGCATCAACCAGTGAGGTGACATATTTCTTGATCTCCAGGTCGGCATAGATGGCCGGAACCACCGTCTGGATTTTTTTAATCTCCGATGTAGAAATGACGGGTTTTGGGTGGTAACTGACTCCCTCGGTAAACCGATCCAGAATAAGAAGCTCCTCAGCTTTTGACGGATAGCCCATCAGAACCTTGAACATGAACCGGTCCATCTGTGCTTCAGGAAGCGGATAAGTCCCTTCATGTTCAATCGGGTTTTCTGTTGCAAGGACAAAGAAGGGATCCGGTAGAGCATAGGTCTCACCCTGAATGGTAACCTGCCGTTCCTGCATGGCCTCAAGGAGTGCTGACTGAACCTTCGGCGGGGCACGGTTTATCTCATCGGCAAGAAGAAACTGGGTGAATACCGGACCCTTTACGGTTTTGAACGTGCAGTCCTGCTGATTATAGATTTTCGTCCCGGTAATATCTGCCGGGAGCAGGTCAGGAGTGAACTGTATCCGGCAAAACCCGGTATCAATGCATTGTGCCAGAGTTTTTATCATCAGCGTCTTTGCAATACCAGGAACACCTTCCAAAAGAACATGTCCATCGGCAATCAATGCGATGATGAGTCGTTCAAGAATGTTTTTCTGACCGGCAATGACCTGGTGAATCTCATGTTCAAGAGGGATTAAGAGATCCGCACACTCTTTTGCCTGATTTGTAAGTGACTGAATTTCTGCGTTCATGGAATTGAACTCCTGAAGAATATTCCGGACCAATTTGTCTTTGATTGTCAGGAGGCGTACGATGCAAAGTAAAGGTTGCCTTACAAAAGGATAAATATGTAGTACATAAGGATAAAATATAAAGAGAAATCAGAGATGAAAATCATGTCCGAAGGGGCTCATGAAACATTCCATCAGACCAGTCCTGCTGATATCTCTTCAATATCCTCATTCTGGTAATCAGGGTGCATCGTATACCGGGCCATGAGAGTAAGAACCAGAATTACTATGCCGATGATAAACGAGAGCAGAAAGGCCAGATCAAATCCGGCAGTCAGCACCTTCATCTGAATTTCGACCGGGGCATTTTTCGTGATATCATAATGAGATGCAATTGTCGTCATCCCCTGGATAAAAATAACATTATATATCGCAATCCCAATGGTCATCGGAGCAAACCGCTCCAGACTCGTGAGCGATGATACCATCCCCTGGTACTTCTTTGGGGCACTGGTCATGATCATGTTCGAGATGGGAGTAATGATAAGTCCAAGTCCAAATCCGATACAGAGCAGGCAGACTGTTACAAAGATGACCGGAGTGTCTATCCGCAGATGAGTGATTAAGAAATATCCGATAAGTAAAACGACAGCAGCGATACTAGAGAGTAGTCTGCCTCCAAGACGATTATACAGCATTCCGGCAATAATGCCGGCAACCATCATGGCAACCGAGAGAGCGGTCAGGATGAGTCCGGCTTCAGATGTAGAGTACCCTCCGACATATTCCAAGTAAAAGGGAAGGAGATAGTTGACTCCCGAGAGACTGAAAAATACCAGGAATATTACCAGATTAATGATGAGGAAAGTCTTATCCAAAAAGAGCCGGATCTCCAAAATTGGGTTTTTGATATGAAGTTCTTTCCATACAAACATTCCAAGAAGGACAACCGCAAGCCCAAGAGAGCCGATGATTACCGGCGATGTCCATCCAAGATTTGTTCCTTCTGAAAATCCATAGAGCAGAAATGCAAGGCCCACAAATATCAGTCCGGCACCGGCCCGGTCAAATCCTTCCACAGCATGGTGAGACTGTTGCCCTGGAATCACCCGTAATCCAAGGAGTAATGCAATAATTCCAACCGGAACATTGATGAAAAAAATCCAGTGCCATGAGAGATACTGGGTTAAAAATCCTCCCACGGTAGGGCCAA
>CAYWHV010000169.1:0-2808 GCA_964458045.1 uncultured Methanospirillum sp. | reverse complement strand
CCAAAGATGAGAACACAACCGGCCATAACCAGGAGGTAGATGGTCGCCACCCAGGAGACAGAACTTGAGGAGAGGGAGAATGATTCAGATATGGTGGGAAGAGCGATATTTACTATTGTCCCGTCAAGGGCTGCCATGAATGTTGCGAGAGATATCGCAATAATGAGAGGAGTATACCCTCGTTGCATTTGTACGGATGTACAATCCATACAGCTGGTTCGTTATGGTTCTATTTAAAGGAATATGATCTGGGGTATCAGGAAATTACAGATACTGAACCATGAAATGCAAAAAAAGAAAAAAAAGGATTTCAGGATTTTACTGTGCCTGGACCAGATCATCTTCAGGAACAGACGCAGTAATTACCGGAGTATCTTTATCCTTTTTATCAGCCGGGATGATTGAACTGGACCTTATCTCCAGTTCCATATCTGCTCCTGGCTTAAACGGAATAGAGGCAACCCAGATGCCGGTCTGTGGATCCTTTACCTCGGCAACATACTGGTTCCCACATGCTGCATCATACATGAGGAAGGTTATCGGACTTCCGGTCTGAATATCGCCCTGGATTGTCAGTTTTCTATCGTCACCGAATCGTCCGTTGTTTCCAACAGAGACCGGGTTTCCATCAATACCGACCCTGACATTCTTGCCGTCAGCAGTAATCATGGAGCCGGGAGTGATGGGGTTTCCATCAACAAGGGCTGTTCCGGTAACAGTCATGGGAACAACCGGAATCGGAGGGCTTCCTCCATCAATCCGGATGTCAAGTCTGGTAAGGCCTCCCTCGAGGTATGGATATGAACTTGCCCATTCACCACTTGCATCAACATCCCTGACCTGTGCCATGATTGGCTCGCCTGAACCTGCCGGGATTACCCAGAAGGTGAGTGGCTGTCCTGCTTTCAGGTCTCCCTGTGCAACCAGTTTGTTCAGTTCGTTAAATCCGTAGACTCCTGGTGAGGTAACAGCAAGCGGATTGCCCCGGTGTCCTTCAACCACATTGTCGCCCTTTACCAGGATCATGGTTCCAACCGGCATCGGCATACCGTTCGATGTCACTTCTCCATAGAACTCATGAGGCAGGACCGGCATTGGCGGAATGGGTGCTTCTCCGACACGAAGATCGAGCCGGGTCTTTGAACCGCCCTTGTATGGATATGATTTCTGCCATTCCTTACCGGCATAGACATCATAGCATTCTGCCTGCACATAGTCCTGTTTACCCTGTGGTTTTACCCAGAAGGTGATTGTCTCGCCGTTCTTTATTGTTCCCTTTACAGTGAGCGGATCTGGTGTTCCATAGGCACCTTCAATCGTGGTGGTGACCGGGTTTCCAAATATGCCGGTATCAATGCCACTTCCCCGTGCCTCTATGATGGTCCCAATGCATCCCGGACTTCCGTCAACGGTAACACTTCCAAAGAACTCTGCCGGAGCAAGTGGTGCCTCGGTTGCTTTGATGAGGTTATCCTTGCAGGTTGCAGCAGAACCGAATTCATTCGATGCTTCCAGGCATACGGTGTATGAACCAGGAGTCATGTACCGGTGAACCGGGTTCTGCTCTGATGAGGACTGTCCATCGCCAAAGTCCCATCTCCAGGCAGTTGGTTTGTCGGTTGAAAGATCAGTGAACTGAACATCAAGCGGGACATAACCGGTTGTCGGGGATGCGACAAAGTCAGGAACCGGTGGTTTTCCAGCCGGCAGGACCGTAATATACTGGTACCTGATCTCACTGGACCGGTCCTCTCCTCTGGTTACCGTCAGGAATACCGTGTATACTCCGGCCTTGGTGTAGACATGAGACGGATTCTTTTCGGTTGAAGTCTGCTCATCGCCAAAGTTCCACATCCAGGTTTCAGGATTACCGGTTGAAAGGTCAGTAAACTGAACTGTCAGGGGTTCCTTTCCGGAGGTTGGTTCTCCCATGAAAGAGGCTTTGAGTGGAACAGGTTTTTCAAACACACGGATGTACTTCTCACGAAGTTCGGTAGACATGCCAAACGGATTCTCAACCGTCAGGACTACCGTGTATTCGCCAGGAGCATTGTAGGTGTGCTCGGGATGCTTGTCACTGGATACTGACCCGTCACCAAATTCCCACTCCCAGGTGGTCGGATCTCCGGTTGAGAGATCGGTAAAGCTGACCGTCAGGGGCACTGTTCCGCTGGTCGGGTATCCTTTGAACTGTGCATCCGGCGGGAAGCCCGGAGCAGTTACGGTGATGTATTCAGGTGCAATCTTGGTATCTGCTCCACCTTCATTACTAACCGTCAGTTCAACGGTGTATTTCCCTTCAGCTGCATAGGTGTGAACAGGATTGCGTTCCTCTGAGGTTGCACCATCTCCAAACTTCCAGTACCACTGTTTTGGATTGTTCTTTGAGAGGTCAAGGAATGTTACCGTAAGCGGAGCCTTCCCCTCCCGTGGAGCACCAGAGAAGTCTGCGGTCGGTGGAAGAACCGGCTCATTGACGATGATGTAATTCTGTTCAATCAGGGTGTCAGACCCTGCAGAGTTCTTTACTGTCAGTGATACGGTGTACTTTCCTGCTTTCTCATAGGTGTGAACCGGGTTTTCCTCGGATGAGACCTGACTGTCGCCAAAGTTCCATTCCCAGCTGGTTGGTCCATTCTCTGAGAGATCCGTGAAGGTCACTTTGAGTGGAGCGGTTCCGGTCCGTGGTTCACCGGTGAATTTCGCAACCGGTGGAATGACTGCAGGCTGTGCATGGATGAATTCAGGCTTGGTGATCTCATCTGAACCGGCACTGTTGCTGCAGTTCAGAGTGACATTGTAGGTTCC
>CAYWHV010000168.1:0-5871 GCA_964458045.1 uncultured Methanospirillum sp. | reverse complement strand
GAAAATGGTTATGATTCCACCCCGCTTGCCATTGACCAGTTTTTTGATGAACATACCATTGCCATCTATCTGAAAGAACGGGCAAAGCCGGTTGCACGAAAAGGGACCATCCAGAAGACCGAGACGATGACCCTGCGTGACCAGCTCTGCACGGAATACGAACTGCGGATGATCGCCCAGGAGATCCTTGAGCGGGCAAAACGTGACCCTGACGGATTTATCGAGATCGAAAAGCGGGGAGTAACGGTTGTCCAGATAGGGTCAATGCGGATATCAATTACCAGACGTCCGTTCTCTGACGGGATGGAGATTACAGCAGTCAGGCCAATTGTTGACCTTGCACTGGAGGACTATGCCGAAGCAGATCTCATCAAGCAGATGCTGCGGGGAGAAAAGCCGGGCATTCTGATCACCGGACCACCGGGTTGTGGAAAGACCACCCTTGCCCAGGCGATTGCAACCTACCTGTGTGATGAAGGGGTAATTATCAAAACGATGGAACAGCCACGGGAGATGCTTGTTCCAGACCAGATCACCCAGTATACTGCCCTTGACGGGAGTATGGCCAATACCGCCGATGTGCTCCTCCTCGTACGGCCTGATTTTGTCATCTTTGATGAGCTTCGTAAAAACGAGGACTTTGAGGTATTTGCCGACATGCGGCTTGCCGGTATCGGGATGATCGGAATTATTCATGCTGTGTCACCCCATGAGGCACTCCAGCGATTCGCAGACCGGCTTGACTTCTCTGTTCTCGCACAGATCTTTGGCAGCATGATCTATGTCAGGGATGGTCAGATACGCCAGATATGCTCAACCGCCTTCTCCATGAAAGTCCCTGAGGGCATTGACTCGGATATGCAGATTCGGCCGGTCACCACGGTTTCAGATGTAAAGACGAACCTTCCTATCTTTGAAATCTTCAGGTACGGCACAGAGACCATTGTCCTTCCGGTTGAGGAAGAGGAAGAAGAACCGGAAAGCTCCGAGAAATACGTTCCCCCTGAAGAGACTGTCATCCATGCAGAGCCTGAGCAGGAGGAGCAGATCGAGGAAAAGGCATCCGATGACGAAGAGCCGGACGAGGAAGAGGAAGATACCAACGCCTGGTCCATCACCGAACGGGATATCCAGCGTGAAATTGGCAGATACACCGGCGGGGAAGTCAGTGTTGAGATGCTCTCTGCAACAAAGGCGGTCGTCTATATTGATGACCGGGATGTTCCGGCAGCGATTGGAAAAGGTGGAAAGAACATCGCTGCAATCGTCAACAAAGTCGGTGTCGGTATCGACATCAGACCAACATCTGAGCTTGCAAAGAAGGTAAAAGCCCTCTCACCAGGTACATCTGACCGGGAGGAACTGACCCTTGGAGACGGACTGCAGGTCAGGATAGACAAGAAACAGCTTTCCATCATCTCCCCGGACAATACCGGAAAGATCGTGGATGTATTTGCCGGACGGGAGTATCTCTTTACCGCAACCGTGAATGATTCGGGTGAGATACACCTGGCCAAAAACAGCACCATAGCCCAGGAGATGCTGCGCAGATATAATGAGGGCGAACCCATCAGGCTCAAAACAGTGTGAGGGTGTGAATGACGGAAGAGACACAGGTTTTAGAAGCTGCTATTCGGAAACAGTGGGACGGGGTGTTTAT
The DNA here is from genome assembly GCA_964458045.1 of uncultured Methanospirillum sp. GTDB lineage: Archaea > Halobacteriota > Methanomicrobia > Methanomicrobiales > Methanospirillaceae > Methanospirillum. The sequence goes on along the minus strand of CAYWHV010000168.1, from coordinate 4,211 downwards.
TGCCACCCCCTCTGAAAAAAAGAAATTCTACCTGACCGTTGCATATCCATACCCGAGTGGTGCCATGCATGTCGGTCATGGACGAACATACATCGTTCCTGATGTTGTTGCCCGGTTCTGGCGGATGCGTGGACGGGAAGTCCTCTATCCGATGGCATTTCATGTCACTGGTGCTCCGGTTATCGGTATCTCAAAGCGGATTGCCCGGCGGGATGAGACCGCCATCAAACTCTACCGGGATCTGTACCGGGTTCCGGGAGATGTCCTTGAAACCTTTACCGACCCGCTCAACATTGTCAACCATTTTTCAAATGAATATGAACGGGTCATGACCCAGGCAGGTCTTTCTATCGACTGGTCACGACGGTTTACCACGGTTGAGCCTACCTATAGCAAGTTTATCGAATGGCAGTGGTACCATCTCCGGGAAGCAGGCCATGTGAACAAGGGGGCCCATCCGGTCAGGTACTGTCCGCAGTGTGAAAACCCGGTCGGTGACCATGACCTGCTCGAGGGAGACAAGGCTGAGATCCAGAAGTTTACTCTCATCATGTTCCAGTACGACGGTGCATTCATTCCCTGTGCAACCCTAAGGCCTGAAACGATCTACGGAGTTACCAACCTCTGGGTCAATCCCACAATAGAGTATGTCAAGGTCCGTGTTGACGGAAAAGAGTGGATCCTCTCCAGACAGGCGATGGAGAAGATCTCCCTGCAGGACCATGAGGTCACCGAGATTGGTACCATTCCGGGATCAGACCTTGTAGACAAGGTCGTCAGTCATCCGTTCTGTGGAGAGGTTCCCATCCTTCCGGCAGTCTTTGTTGACCCGGACATGGCAACCGGGCTTGTGATGAGTGTTCCGGCTCATGCACCATATGACTATATCGCCCTTCGTGATCTGCAGCGGAAAGGTCAATACACTGAGATCAAGCCGGTCGGGCTTATCAAGGTTGACGGATATGGTGAATTCCCCGCCGTTGAAGCAGTCGAAAAGGCCGATATCATCAACCAGGATGATCCAAACCTTGTCGAACTGACCCAGTCGGTCTATACTGCCGAGCATGCAACCGGAAAGATGTATGAGCAGTACGGTGGGAAGCCGGTCAAATTTGCCAGGGAGGAGATTGCAGAGGTCCTGACCGAAAAGCACCACTCCATCATTATGTACGAGTTTGACACAAGACCAGTTGTCTGCCGGTGTGGAGCCAGGGTCTTTGTCAAAGTTCTCCATGACCAGTGGTTCCTTGAATATGGTGATGAAGCCTGGAAACAGCAGGTCAAAGACCATCTTGAAAACATGGAACTGGTCCCCCAGGAGGTCAGGGCGGAGTTTTACCGTACCGTTGACTGGCTGAAAGACTGGGCCTGTTCCCGGCGTATTGGTCTTGGAACGAAGATGCCATGGGATCCGGAGTGGCTTATTGAACCACTCTCTGATTCAACCATCTACATGGCCTATTACACAATCGCCTCCAGGATCAAGCACATTGATCCAGCCCTCCTCACACCGGCGGTCTTTGACTATATCTTCCTCGGAAAAGAGTCTGAAGGACTTCCGGAGCGGGAACGGCTGGACGGTATGAGAAAGGAGTTCCTGTACTGGTACCCGTATGACTTCAGGTTCTCGGCAAAAGATCTCATCTCAAACCACCTGACGTTCCAGCTCTTCCACCACTGCACGATATTTCCAAAAGAGTGCCTCCCCCACGGCATGGTCGTCTTTGGAATGGGTCTTTTGAACGGGGCAAAGATGTCCTCGTCCAAGGGGAATGTGTACCTCCTTGAGGATGCAATCAATGACTTTGGTGCCGACACCGTCAGAATGTTCCTGATTGGTTCTGGAGAGCCATGGCAAGACTTTGACTGGAGAAATGAACTGGTCTCATCTACCAGAAAACAGATCGAGCGGTTTGCACAGACCATCAGGGACGGACTTGCATCAGACGGCCCCGAGACTGACATTGACCGGTGGCTTATCTCCCGGATGCAGAATCATATCTCAATGGTCACAACGGCCATGGAGAACTTCCAGACCAGGCAGGCACTTCAGGAGGCATTCTTCGGATTTGAATCAGATCTGAAATGGTACAAACGTCGCCTTGGTCAGAATCCTGCAGGGAAAAATGCCATGAAGACGCTCTGTTCCACATGGGTCAGGCTGCTGGCTCCCATCATCCCGTTCACCTGCGAGGATCTCTGGAAGGAGATCGGGGACGGACTTGTCTCATTCGCACCCTGGCCTGAATCAAACGCTGCCCAGGTGGATGATGCCGCGGAGATTGCAGAGGAACTCCTGGTCAGAACGGTTGAAGACATCGAGTCCATTCTTCGTATTTTGAAGACACCACCCCGAAAAGTGACCATCTGTGTTGCTCCATCCTGGAAATGGGATATTTTAACGCTCATTGCCGGAGCATCTGACAAGAAGAATGTCATTCGGGATGTCATGCAGAAGGAGGATATCAAATCACGGGGTAAGGAAGCAGCAGATGCAGTCAAACAGTGCACCGCTCTCTTCCATAAACTCCCATCCGACCTCGTGGACCGGATTGTTGCCAATAAGCCTGATGAACTGGCAGTCTTCAAGGGAGCAGCAGCATTCCTGGCTGAAGATACAAAACTTGAGATAGAAGTAACACCGGCAGACGGCTGTCAGCATATGAAGGCAGGATCAGCCCTTCCCTTCAAGCCGGCAATAATAATAGAGTAGAATTTTATTCTACTGTTTTTGCTTTTTTAACCCGGTCCTTGGTAGAGTACCCGGTCACATCATCCAGGTATCTCCGGAACCGCTTGTTGGTATCAAGGATTACCTGTTCATCTTCGATTCCCTGCTTTGAAACTGTACCGATGATAACTGATTTTTTCGCATCTCCCATTTTAACCTGCATGGATTCAAGGGCGCCGAAGGAGATCGTGAACCATCCATCTTTTTCCACTGGAGCGATGCCAAAATGTTCGGTTATCTTCGCGGTAATATTCTCGGGAAGAACCTTGATGTGAGTTCGTTTAACCGGATATTCCTGCATAAGAGTACTCAATGGTTGTGTGAGCGGATATGTGTTACAGATGAGAGACCGGTGATTATATAAAAGCCCAAAACGGGTATGCAGATTCTTTTCGGTCCCGGGAGTTGGGAACATTACCTGGTTTTCTGGTAAGATGCCATATCGGTTAGAGAAAACCCAGTTATGCTCTCCCTACCCTATTTATACCATCAGTCAGCAGTACTGATCACGTTTATTCTGGTGGGGAGGATCCATGATTTCAGCATATATTACCACACAGGACGGTCTGATTCCGGTAGACTCGTGGGAGGATGGATGCTGGATCAAGGTGGTCAACCCCACAGAAAAGGAAATATCCCTGCTTGTTGACCGGTTCGGTGTCTGGATCGAGTTCTTTACCGACCCTCTCGATGTTGATGAACGGGCACGTGTTGAGGTGGATGAAGGAAATATTCTTATCCTTATCCGGTCGCCCCGGCGTGAACCTGAAGAGGCAGCAATTCCCTACATCACCCTTCCGATTGGTATCATCCTGACGGCGAATGTAATCATCACCGTCACTCTGACCGAGGTGGATGTTCTTGATGAGTTCCTCTCCGGATGGGTCAGAAATTTTGATACCAGAACAAGAACCAGGTTTGCGCTTCAGATCTGTTACCGGACCGCTCTCCGGTTCCTTCGGTACCTGAAGGATATCAACCGGATGTCAAGCCAGATAGAGATGAACCTGCACCGGTCAACAACCAATGTCCTCCTCCTTGATCTCTTCAACCTGCATAAGAGCCTCGTGTTTTTTACAACCTCGCTCCGGTCCAACTCTCTGATGGTTGAGAAGTTCTCTTACTCAAACATCCTTGACATGACTGATGAGGAGCATGACCTGTACGAGGAGATGGTTATTGAGAATAAACAGGCTCTTGAGATGGCAAATATCTATACCTCGATTATTATGGGAATGAGCGGGACATTTGCTTCGATTATTAATAATAATGTCAATGTCGTGATGAAACTCCTGACCAGTATTACTATCCTGATTTCATTGCCGACGCTTATCGCAAGTATTTACGGGATGAATGTTCATCTCCCGTTGCAGGATGATCCCTTTGCGTTTTTATTTATCATGTTTTGTGCGGTTGCGGCAAGTGCTCTTGGGTTGTTTATTCTGGTCCGGTGGAAAGTGTTATAGTGAGAAAATATATG
>CAYWHV010000167.1:3758-5913 GCA_964458045.1 uncultured Methanospirillum sp. | reverse complement strand
CCCCATCAACAATACCCTTCCATCCGTTGCGAATCCCGATCACCGAATAGTCATACAGGCTTGCAGTCTTGACCACTGCACGAATGACTGCATTCAGACCAGGACAGTCTCCACCGCCGGTCAGAATCCCGATTGTTTTAATTTTCCGAGTAGTATCAGCCATGATAAATCTTGACCGCATCTTCCACACTGGCCCCATCCACGGTAATCGCGTAGATGGCATTACACATCCGAACCGCTTCAGCAAGTGGTTTCTGATGGATATTTCTGCCGGTTGCATTCCCGCTGCATCCACCGACATGGATCTGTTCCCAGAGCTGGGTCAGGAACGTTGTACCATCAACACTGGACCCGCCTGCACAGACAACCTTGGTCCGTCCTGCGGCAAGTGTTGCTTCTTTGATGAGTTCTGCAGATGATGCCCCCTCTCCCTTGGGCGGGTTGACTTTGACGAAGTCTGATCCAAGACATGCGGCAACTCCGGCTGCTCCGGCGATAAGATGGGGGTCTTTCTCGTTCCCAACCGCTTTTCCACGGGGATAGATCCAGAGGACCGTGACAAGACCATTCTGATGTGCTTCAAAGATGGCCTGTGCAGCTGCGCTGAGCATTGCAGACTCATATTCAGAGCCCAGGTAAATGGTGTATCCGATACCAAGGATGTTCAGCTTACTGCACTTCCTGAATGCAACAACCTGGTCGATGGTAGTGATAAGATTAGAAAAGGGTTCATGCTGTGATGTCGGGACCAGGTGGGTCTTTGAATTGATCTTAATCAGGTACGGAATCTTCGGATAGTCTGCGCCAAATTTTGCGATAAGCCCCATCTGTGTTGCAAAGCACCCGATTTTTGCCTTCGCTGCTATTCTGAAGAGGTGTTCAGGATCATGGTCATCAGGGTGAATCCCCTCGCCATAGAAGTCATCGTTCAGATGCTCAATCTTCTGGTCACCGGCAAAAAGCATCAGCCGACCGGAATCGTGAGTTATCGTCTTCAGATTACGAACATACGTGTCCTGCTCACTTTTTGGTACGTCCAGAGGAACAGCAAAGCCTTTGCTCATGCCATTTCTCTCACTTTTTGGACAGATAAACATTCCTTTGAAGAGACAGGACAGGTGATAAAAAAGAGGGATGTAAAAATCCGGTTATCTGACCTGAATCACTTTTTCTTCGCTGTTTCGAAGCCGTGTCCGGATCCACGTCATGGCATCAAGTTTATTTTTAAATGCCGCGATATTTACCTGCTCGCCATCTTTGAGGTGGGCACGAAGAATCGCCTTCTCTACAACAACCTGCCCCTTCCTATCCTTCGTTACTTCGACGATCAGGAATTTCTGAATATAGTCCAGGTTAATTACCTGGGTTCCGACATCAAGCCATTTGGGCATATATGGATCCGACTATCAGGGAAAAGGGATGCGCCTCTTCTGCTCTCTCATAGAAACGTCATTTCATAATACGATCTCGTGCCTGGTTAATAAACTCTATACCCTCTCGCCTGATATCCTCGCAGACCTGCATTACGTCTCCGGTTATCTGGTCAAGTTTTCGCCCAAGATGTTGTCGTCCTTCCTGGGTGCCGATGAGATCGCTCCCTGTTGCCAGTAATTCATCAATACCCCGGCCAATCTGACCTGCCGCAGTACGGAGCCTGATTTCAAGATCTTCCTGATGATCTTCAGAAGATGGTTCAGAAGCAGCATCCTCAACCCATCTTCCCTTATCAAAATGTCCCCCTGAATCTCCCATATTACTATGTCTCTTTAGTGAATTTATCAATCCTTGTGTTAGCACATGCTGTTTTTCTGCCTGCAGGTTAAAAATCAGAAAGGGATCTCTGAACCGGATCAGGATGAACAAGGCCGGAAAATCTGACTCCAATCAATCGGACCGGGGTCATATCCCACATTTCTGCAAACAGACCATCAATTGCGTTTTCAATAACCCTGACCTCACGGGTCGGCTGCATCAGGGTAACTGATTTTGTTCTGGTGATAAAGCCGGTATACCGGATCCTGATCCCGACGGTGCGCGAGTATATATTCCGCTCTTTTAGTTCCTGACATAACGAGAGGATCATCGTATGTATGGAACCCAGGATCTCATCCGGCGATGCCACATCCTTTAAGAAGGTGTGTTCACGACTGATTGA
>CAYWHV010000167.1:0-3658 GCA_964458045.1 uncultured Methanospirillum sp. | reverse complement strand
CCGATAGTCTGTATTCCGGCACTCATGAGAACCTGCGCAGATTTTTTCCCGATACCAGGGATTGATCCCACGGGAAGCGGTGTTAAAAATGACAGGAGAGATTCGGGAGGGACAATCGTGAGCCCGTCCGGCTTCTGCTGCTCTGATGCCATCTTCGCATAAATCCGTGAGGGGGCAAGACCCACAGAGCAGGTCAGACCGACCTGGTCTTGTATCACCTGCTTTATCTCTGCGGCATGGTGTGCAGCCTGTTCATATGACCGGTCACTGGTGAGATCAAGGTATGCTTCATCAATTGACACCTGCTCTATCTCTCCGGCTATCTCCCGGAGAATCTGCATTATAGTGGACGAAACCCGTGCATAGGTGGTCATATCAGGAGGGATAAAGACAGCATGAGGGCAGAGATGATATGCCTGTGATATCGGCATAGCGGAGTGGATACCAAATGCCCGTGCTTCATATGAACAGGTGCTCACGACCCCGCGACCCGTTCCCTGCATGGGATCTGCACCGATGACTACCGGCTGCCCGGATAGTTCAGGATTGTCACGGATCTCAACTGAGGCATAAAATGAGTCCATGTCAAGGTGCAGTATGATCTGTTCGTTCATCATCTCCGGGTGTATCAATCTCAGGTTCTCATGCATCATGTTTGAGCCTTCGCATACCGATCAAAGAGGCCTTCTGCGAAAGTGAAGCCCATTTTTTTGGAGCACATTGTGCACATTATTCGAAGAATTAAAAGCACAATGGCCACCATTCAAACTCCGGAAAAACGCGTTTTTCACTTTCACCCTGTTTCACTAAACCTCAAATACCACAGGACAAGACCTGTATAGTGTGCAGAGAGATACCGGAGCGGTACCCCTGAAACATAACCCCCCAAACCCCCCACATGCCAGATCTCCGCACCTGACATACACCGGCTCCGGGAGCACAGCTGCACACAAATACACCACGAATATATTTCACTTTTAACCCCCCCCCTTTTGGTTTTTTATGATTCATGAACAAGACGAATGCTCATGACCTCATATGACCCATATGTATGAGATCATGCACTGCCCCACCGGGCATCAGCATATAAAGAGGACATATATGAGTGAATTCAATGGTTCCGGATGTACGCCGGATAAATGTGGAAGTTGTCCAGGTTGTGGAGGAGATGCAATTGAGAAGATCATGCTCAGGGTAGAATGGAAACATAAAGGCGAGACTCCTGAGGACCCTGAAGTCATCTCAAGGATTTTACATGACCTGTCCGGCGAACTGATGGTCTCCGGTGTTGAGCTGGTTTATATAAATAATACCTATGAAGAGAATATTGAAAATAATTCTTCGACATTCTTGATTAACGGGCACCCTCTTTCAGAGATTGTAGCCCTTCCAGAAGGCCCGGTGTCAAAAGAACTGATCCGTAAGGGTATTTTCCAGGCACTTCTTCAGAATATCTGAGAGATAACCCTTATCTTATTCTTATTCTATAATCACCTTCAGGAAAAACCATGGAGAAAAAACTCCTCCCTGAATTTGAAGGATACCAGATTTTACATGAGCATGGAATATCAATACCAGAGTATACCTTTGTTACTTCCCATGAAGATGCCCTGAAAGCTGCGGAAAAACTGGGATATCCAGTCGTTATCAAAGTTGTATCTCCCCAGGTAATTCATAAATCGGATGCAGGAGGAGTAGCTCTGAATCTCTCCTGTTCTGATGCAATAAAGGCCGCGCTGGTGCAGATGGACAACCGGGTGAGAAACGCGATTCCCGATGCAGAGATATCCGGATACATGATTGTTCAGGAGGTTCCATCAGGGACTGAGTTTTTAATCGGCGGAAAAACTGATCCGTCCTTTGGGAAGATCATCACCGTTGGAATGGGTGGAATCCTGGTTGAGTTGCTTCATGACTTTTCCATGCGTGTTTTACCGGTTTCCCCTGATGAATACCGGGAGATGATCACCGAGATGAGCGGGTATAAGCTCATCACCGGATTTCGGGGAAGAAATCCGCTGGATGAAGATGCCCTGGTTGAACTTCTGCAAAAAGCAGGAACAATGTTCTTCGAGGATGACCGGATTATTGAATTTGATATAAACCCGGTCATTCTGTACGAAAAAGGAACCTATGCTGTCGATGCCAGGATGTATGTTCGGGCAGGAGAAGCCACTTTGGCACCGGCCAAACCAAAACTTTCCCCGGTTCCTGATATCCTGCATCCATCATCCATCGCTGTTGTTGGTGCATCACGAAACCCGGGGAAAGTCGGGTATGCAGTCTTTCGTAACCTCTTAAACTTCAAAGGAAAACTCTACCCGGTCAACCCCCAGGCAGAGGACATCCTCGGCATCCCGGTATTTAAGACCCTGTCAGACATTCCTGAACCGGTTGAGATGGTGGTTGTTGCCATCCCGGCACCCAAAGTTCCGGAGATCATTCATGAAGCCGGAACCCGGGGAGTGAAGGTTGCAGTCATTCTCACCGCCGGGTTTCGTGAAACCGGGGAAGAGGGGAAGAAGATCGAGGACGAACTCCTCCGTGTCGCACGGGAGACCGGAATCAGGATTGTGGGACCGAACTGTCTTGGGATAATCATCCCACCCCTGGAACTGAATGCAACATTTGATGTTCAGTCTCCCCTGTCCGGTCAGATAGGATTTATCTCCCAGAGTGGTGCGATAATTACCACCGTCCTTGACTGGTCCATTACCCGTCGTATCGGGTTTTCATCGGTCATCAGTGTCGGAAACCAGAGTGATATGGGTTTTATGGAGTACCTGCAGGTTCTGGATCAGGATCCAACCACCTATGCGATCATCCTGTATGTTGAGGAGATCCGTGATGGTCAGGACTTTATCAGATATGCTGCAACGATGCGGGGGAGAAAACCGATTATTGCGTTAAAATCCGGTTCATCAGTCCGTGGACAGGAGGCAGCATCGTCACACACCGGATCCCTCGCAGGCAGTTTTGAAACATATATTGCTGCATTCAGGCAGTCAGGTGTTATCCCTGCATATTCACTCAATGAGGCTTTTGATATCGCCCGGCTGGTCGTATCAGAGGGGTATCCCAGGGGAAAACGGACGATCATTCTTACCAATGCCGGAGGTTTCGGGGTTCTTGCAGCGGATTATGCAGAAAAATTCGGGCTTGAGATGATCAATCTGCCCGAAGCGGTTTACGAAGAATTAAACAAGCTGCTCCCTGATCTCTGGTCACATAAAAACCCGGTTGATCTGCTTGGTGACAGCAATGCATCACGGTTTGCCCGTGTCTTTGATATCCTGATAAAATATCAGAACTTCTGGGATATTGCCGTTGTTATAACCTCTCCGGTAGCCATGATGGACCCGAAAAACCTTGCACATGAGATGATCCGTCTCTCCCGGTTTACCAGGTCCATGGTTGTTGGGTGTCTCCTTGGCGGGGATTCTATGAAAGCCGCCATCGATATGCTGGGTGAGGCACACATACCCAACTACCAGGATCTCCAGGATGCCTTTAGAGCAGTTGGTTCAATCATCGGTTCCTGTGTGGTGGACGGATGCAGTGAAGAAGAGTAAGGTAATTTATTTTTTTGGGAGCGGTTTCAGGCCGCTGAGGGCATAATCAATCTCTTTTTGCAGTTCGTCATATTCCTGCTGAAGAC
>CAYWHV010000166.1:0-5913 GCA_964458045.1 uncultured Methanospirillum sp. | reverse complement strand
GGAGAATTATATTCGATGCTGGTTTTACCCTGATTTTTCCGTTCTCTGACGAGATGACGGTTCCCAGGTAATACCCCTGATTACCCGGGTAATCACGACCCATAACATGAGAATAGTCTGATCCACTGATGTATCCTGAAGTAAATCCCCGGGAAAAAGCGATGGAGAGATCGGCACTATCTTCAGGATCAGGATGAAATGATCCGGTTCTGATGGCATCAAGTGCTTTCCGATAGATAGAGGTGACTGTTGCAACATAGGCAGGGGATCTCATTCTGCCTTCAATTTTGAGTGCAGCCACCGGTAATTTCACAATGGCATCAAGAACCGGATAGAGGGAGAGATCTTTTGTTGAGAGCAGGTATCCAGTCTTTCCAATTAAATGGGCTTTCTCAACCCTGCCATACTGGTCAACCGGCCCTTCCATCATCTGGTATTGTTTCCGGCATGGCTGAGCACACATCCCCCGGTTGCCGCTTCTTCCTCCGACAAGTGAGGATAACAGGCACCGTCCGGAATATGCATAACAGAGGGCTCCATGTGCAAATACTTCCAGGTCTACCGGATACGTGGTTAGTGCATCCGCAATCTTCTCTATCTCCTCTCCAGTCAGTTCCCGTGCCAGCACAACTCTCCTGCACCCGTTTTTTACAGCATACAGGGCACCAGGAATGTTGTGGACCCCCATCTGGGTTGAAGCATGGAGGATGAGATCCGGAATATACTGCCGGGCACAGGACAACAGACCGATATCCTGAACCAGAACTGCATCCACACCAATCGAAAACAGATAGAGGAGATATGAAAGCGCTTCATACATCTCCCGCTCTGTTATCAGGGTATTGACCGTAACATAGACCTGAACACCACGGAGGTGAGCATACCTGACCGCTTCTTTCAGTTCAGCATCAGAGAAATTTGCGGCAAACTGACGTGCTCCAAACTGGCGGCCACCCAGATAGACTGCATCAGCACCAGCAGCACAGGCGGCGATAAGAGCTTCAGGTGATCCAGCCGGTGCAAGAAGAAGAGGAATATGAGGAGTCATATACAAAAATCATGGCTCCTGTCTGCAGTCAGGTACAATTTTTCTCTGTTCCAGAAGGACATCCATGAGCACCAGTGCCATCATTGCCTCTGCCACCGGTACAATTCTTACTGCAATACAGGGATCATGCCTCCCTTTGACAGAAATTGTCCTCTCCATACCACTCGTATTTATTGTCTGCTGAAGGGCACGGATAGATGGGGTTGGCTTGATACTGAGTCGCACCAGGATGTCCTGGCCTGATGAGATCCCTCCAAAAATCCCTCCTGCATTATTCGAAAGATATCCTTCGGAAGTCATCTGATCATTATGTTCTGACCCTGTCATGGATGCAGCCTGAACACCGGATCCAATCTCTACTGCTTTTACTCCACCAATACCCATCATGGCGTAGGCGATTAGTGCATCGAGTTTTCCAAATACCGGGTCACCAAGTCCGGATGGGCACCCTGATACGACAAGACTGACAACGCCACCAACCGACTCTCCTCTATCCCTGGCATCACGGATAATCTGCTCTATTCCTTCGGGGGTTTGTTCACCATGAACAGATGTCAGGGATGCGGAGATGGTGATCCCTTTTTTTTCAAGAAACCGTCTTGCAACAGCACCTGCTGCGACACGGGCTGCAGTCTCCCGGCCTGAGCTCCGGCCCCCTCCCCGGTGATCCCGAATTCCATATTTTTCAAAATATCCCCGATCTGCATGACCTGGACGAAAAACATCTTTCAGTTCATCATAATCGGCAGATTTCATTGAGGTATTCTGAATAAGAAGACAGATCGGAGTTCCAAGCGTTTTGCCTTCAAACACCCCGGAGAGGATGTGCACTGCATCAGCCTCTTTCCGTGGGGTTACCAGGTCACTCTGTCCAGGTTTTCTTTTATCAAGATACACCTGAATATCCTCTTCAGATAGTGAAAAACCGGGAGGACATCCGTCGATGACAACACCAATTGCTGCTCCATGACTCTCACCAAAGGTGGTTACCCGAAAATTCCGGCCAAACGTATTCATGAAAGCATCTCCCGAAGCCGTAAAACAGGGGTATCAATCCCGGTAAGAATGCGGAACTGCTCTGCCAGCTGATGAATAAACATCTCGGTTCCCGGTATTACAGAGCAACCTGCGGCAAGGGCAGCCTGTAAAAGGGGCGTGTCACGGGGAGTATACACCAGGTCAAATACCTTCATCCCCGGATGTAAGGCAGACGGAGGAATCGGAGTGTGCGGGTCTGATCCCATGCCGACCGGGGTTGTATTGATGACAAGATCCGGACGGAACTTCCCAATTTCATCAAGAGTTCCGATCTCAGCCCCGCTCTTCCTGGCAAGACGCGCTGCTCTATCAGGTGTCCGGTTTAAAATAACCGGGGTAAATCCCCGCATGGATACAGCATAAACTGCTGCAGCCGCCGCACCTCCGGCACCAAGAATAACAGCCGTGCTCCCTTCTGTCCCTTCAAGCGGCCGATAGATGCCTTTCCAGTCGGTATTAAATCCATACTTTTTATCATCCTGAATGAGGACAGTATTTACTGCGCCGATTGATTCAGCATCATGTTTAATCTCGTCCAGATAAGGAATGATAGTCTCTTTGTGAGGGATCGTAACCGAAAGACCACGAACTCCGGTCCCTGGAAGAAGTGACAGGAATTGCCCGGGATCCGTATGCTCAAACCAGGTGTAATGGGCAGGCATCCCATAATCTGCGAACAGATGGTTGTAGATACCAGGGCTTTTACTGTGCATACAGGGAGATCCTAATATCCCATATAGAAAAATGTCATTATCTCCGGAAATTTTTTTGAGATGAATCTTCTCTCCTGACGGAATTGCAGTCTTCATCACAGATGCGAAGAGTTCCTTTCTTTTTTCCGGGACACAAATTCCATTTTCGACCAGATTCAGAATTTGAGTCGCGGCCTCCTCTGTTCTTGTCGTACTGGTATCAATAACAATGTCAGCAGCACTCCGGTACATCGGCATCCGCTCCTTCAGGACAAGTTCAATCTCATCCCGGGGAGGAAGTCCGGTGAGTGATGGGCGGTCAGTTTTATGAATTCTCTTATAGATCACTTCAGGACTTGAATTCAGAAGGACAACAATGCTATTCATTCTGAGCATCCGAACATTGTCAGGCCGTATAACGGCTCCTCCTCCTGTACTTATTATCCCTGCACCGGACGGTATTCGTGCAATGACATGCTGCTCTATCTCACGAAATCCGGCTTCACCTTCTGACTCAAATATCTGGGGAATCTTCTTTCCGGTAGCATCCTCGATGAGCTGATCCGTGTCCAGGTATCCCTGACCAGTCAGTCGGGAAAGAGCCTTCCCAATACTGCTTTTACCAGTTCCCCGATATCCGATCAGCACAATACGGCGTTTTGCCATATCCGTCGTAACTCCTCCCAAAATCCTGGATAAGATTTTGTAACACATCCGGCATCAAGGATTGTGACATCCCCGACAACGCACCCGAGCACGGCAAAACTCATAGCGGTCCGGTGATCATTCTCCGGATGAATGATTCCACCATGGAGAGAGGCGGGATGAATAACTATTGCATCCTCTTCTGTCTCCACGATACCACCAAGGGTTGTCAGACCATTCGCAATCGCCGCAATCCGATCACTCTCCTTCATCCTGAGATGATGGACTCCGGTAATCCGGGTTGGATTAGAGGATACTGCAGCCACCATGCAGACTGTCTGAACGATATCCGGACAATCGGACATATTTACCTCGATTCCTTTGAGGGAAACACCCAAATCTCGGGTAAGAGTGATAAACTCCTGCTCCTGGGTAATAGTGCATCCCATATTTTCAAGTATCTCAAGAAGTCTTCGGTCTCCCTGGGCTGATTGTGGATTTAATCCGGAGACCGTAACAGTTCCCCCACATATCGCAGCCAGGGCAAACCAGTAGGATGATGATGAGAAGTCACCTTCGATGACATACGTCCGTGGCTTATATCTTTTACCGGAAGATACCGAAAAAACTGGTTCTCCCTCTTCTCCTTTATCAACTGTGACCTCTGCACCAAATGCATGCATGCTGTCGATAGTCATCAGGATATAGGGCAGAGAAACCGGATCGCCGGTCAGGTGAATATGCACATCACTGGCAGCATATGGAGCTGCAATCAGGAGAGAGGAGATAAACTGACTTGAGACACTTCCGTCAATACAAATATCCCCATCGGGAAATGCCCCGTCAATTCGCACCGGCGGACATCCGGGACTATTGAGACTGGTTATCATTGCACCCGCAGCATTCAGGGTATCAATAAGTGGGCCCAAGGGCCGCTCCTGCATCCGTGCACTGCCGGTCAGAACCACCGGACCATCAGCAAGGAGAGAGACACCGGTTAAGAGCCGCATCGAGGTTCCGGAGTCCTGAATATTGATCTCGTCTGCTGGTGCCAGAAGACGTCCTCCCAATCCCTGAACACGGATGTTCTCTTTACACCAGTCAAGTCGGATCCCGAGCTGCATAAGAGCACGCGCAGTCATTCGTGTATCATCGGCATCCAGTTGTCCGATGATCTCAGACTCACCATCTGCAAGAGCCGCGATGATGAGTGCCCGGTGAGTGTAACTTTTCGATGGGGGTGCTGAACAGGTGAAACAGACCGACCCGCATTTTCCGATGTTCATCTGCATGGATTATCTCCGGTCAGGTGGTAACATCCCAGGTGTTTTACCCGGGAAATTTTTCCGATGCGATCTATTGCCTCTTTCCATGCCCCTTCACACTGCAGGTCAATAAAGAAGACATAATTCCCCATGCATCTCTTTGAGGGCCGCGATTCTATCCGGGTCAGATTTACACCAGTATCTTTAAACGGACTCAGAAGATCATACAAAAGACCTGCACGGTTTTCGCCGGGATCAATAATTATACTGCATTTTTCAGGATGTTCTTCGGTGTAGGATTCTTTCCTGATAACGATGAACCGGGTGATATTATCCGGATTATTTTCAATATTTTCGGCAAGCACAGGTATACCGGAACTCTTCGCAAGGGTCTCTGAAAGAATGGCCGCAGAACCGGGTCGTTCCTTCTGGGCGAGTGCACTTGCAGCATTGCTTTCGGTATGGATGACCTGAAGACCAAGATCATCAACATATTTACTGCATTGCTCATGACTCTGCGGATGGGCAAAGATTACAGAAATTTTGTCCAGGGTTGTATCAGAGGCCAGGGTATGATGTATTGCCAGATACCGCTCTTCAGAGATATATACCGGGTGCTGCATGAGCCCGTCCATGGTTGCAGTAACCCCTCCGGCTTCACTGTTCTCAAGGGGGACCAGTCCCGGGATTCCGGTCTGTAGTACCTGAGTGAAGACACGACCAATGGTCGGAACCAGAATGATCTCGGGATCCATCAATCGGGCAAGATCATGCGAAAATGTCCCTGCCGGACCAAGGGTTATGAGAGTCACTTGTTCACCATCGCCTGAATAAGGTGGTCGGTCTCTTTTTGTGCCTGGTCGCAGAACGTTCCGTACCATTCACGGGATGCAAGAAATTCTTCGGTAAATGCATCACGATCTCCTTCTTTTACCATACTGAATAACTCATCAAAGGCCTGCTGGCATATCTCCAGCACCGACGGAACCCGGGGGTTCATGCAGAGGATATCAGCGTAGAGTTCAGGATTTTGAGCAAGCAATCTTCCGGCAATACCAGTC
Source organism: uncultured Methanospirillum sp. (assembly GCA_964458045.1). Lineage (GTDB taxonomy): Archaea > Halobacteriota > Methanomicrobia > Methanomicrobiales > Methanospirillaceae > Methanospirillum. The sequence continues at coordinate 164 of CAYWHV010000166.1, read as the reverse complement.
TCAATCCGGTATACCGGACTCATGTATAAATCAGTATCTGCAGGGGAAATCCCAAGTCTTCTCATGGTCCCGGCAAGTAATATTGCTTTAAAATGAGTCAGTCCCTGAATAACCGCCATCATCCGATCATGCTCTTCAGGTGTCGTACTGGTAACCCGGGCACC
>CAYWHV010000165.1:1774-5916 GCA_964458045.1 uncultured Methanospirillum sp. | reverse complement strand
ACCGTTCAGTACTTTCATATATGGAGATGAATACACAACATCAATATCATGTGTTACACAGAGGGCAAACTCACACCCGTCCGGATATTCAGGTTTGATAATTCCCTGTTCATAAAGGTATTCAGAGACCGAAGGTCTGAAGATATCCCTCTCCTGGCTTGCCCAGTAGGGGAATCTACCATATATATCATGGATGGGATTATCGAATTCTTCCCTGCGTGTGAACCGGTCCCAGAGATCCGGACGATCAAGTCGTAGTGTATTACGTTCCATGTATGTGCTGGGTAATTATTTTCGTGATCTTTGCGGATGCGTCTGATCCAAACAATTCCGGATGAGTTCTATCAGGAATACACGCATGGATCACCTTCACAATCGTTGATCTGTCTGAACCAGCCAATGTGTTCCATCCTGCACTCGCTGTCTCAACCCACTCTGTGTTGTTACGAAGGGTAATGCATGGAACATGAAGAATGTATGCTTCTTTTTGAATACCTCCTGAATCTGTGAGGATTTTTAAAGCGTGCCGCATTATCATGATCATATCCAAATATCCAAGAGGATCACAGATAATCAAATTCACGGGCATTTTATGCCATATATCAAAAAGAATAAGATTCTTTTTTGTTCGTGGATGGATTGGAAAAACTGTCGGTATCCCACTGTCTGATATAGCCCCAAGTATGTTTGCCAGGTATGAAGGATTATCTGAGTTCGACGGCCGGTGAATTGTCAGCACAAGATATTGGCCCGGTTTTAGATTATACTTATAAAGAATTCCCGATTTTTTCTCTGCCACTGCTGCATTGTCTTTCAACGCATCAACCATAACATCTCCGGTTAAAAAAACTCCTGTGTTAATTCCTTCTTTTTTCAGGTTATTAACAGCAGTTTTAGTTGGACAAAATAACAGTGATGATACATGATCTACCAATACCCGGTTCACCTCTTCAGGCATTTCTCTGTCAAAACTCCGAAGTCCGGCTTCAACGTGAGCAACCGGAATATGAAGTTTTACTGCTGCCAATGTTCCCGCCAGAGTTGAGTTGGTATCCCCATACACAAGAACAAGATCAGGTTTTTCTATGAACAGAATTTCTTCGATCTTTGTCAGGCACTCCCCGGTTTGCTTTCCATGGGGTCCGGACCCGATAGTAAGATGGTAATCAGGGTTCGGGATATTCAGCTCATCGAAAAAAACATCTGACATTTCCGGATCATAATGCTGACCGGTATGGAGGAGTATTTCGGTATGGTTTTTTCTAAGTTCTCTGGATAAGGGAGCACTCTTGATAAACTGAGGGCGGGCCCCAACGACGGTTAGTATCTTCATACGAGTATCCCCTGTAGAATGATAAAATGAGGTGAGAATCGTTGGTCCTCCGGTGTTTTTTCAGTCATGGGGTCACGTGTTTGAGTGAGGTGGGATTAATAGCCGGTATAGTTCCAGATATCTGTCTCCAACTGATTCAAAGGAATATTGATGTCTGGATATGAAAACATTGGTTAAGTACTCCTGTAACTTTTTCCGGTCATCAATAAGGTTTCCGATTGCAGAAATAATTGCACTGTCTGGATCATACCGTCCGAAGATCATACATCTATCTTGAAGGTTTTCATGGCCATCAATATCAGCCCTGATAACGGGGATCACACCGTACATAAGGTAATCAAATATTTTATTTGGACTTCTAGGTGCCCAGTATTGAGATTGTGGGTTTAACAATAAAAACCCAAAATGAGCCTTGCTGGTATACTGAACAACTTCATCCCGATTGAGATACCCGGCATAAAGGAATCTTCCGGAATATTTCCCTGTCAGGCTATCAAATTTTTCGATAAGATCTGTATCAGAACTAGATCCCCCGATGGTAACATGAACTTGCGGGTACTTATCCAAAAGAGCCGAACAGATATTGAGTATTCCATCGATATCCCGGTCAACTTTGGTACTCAGGGACCCGATATATACGAAGTGTATCCGTTTCGCATCAATGATATCTGCTATCTTTCGGGTAATAATACCATTACTGGTCTGATCTGAAACAGGATAGTTTGGAACAATAACATAATGATGAACGTCCGCCATCTGTCTTCTCGTGCTGTGGATCTGACTATTCGTAACGAGAACTACTCCATCGACAAAATTCTGAAGAAACCGTTCACAAAATTTACCGATTCCTCTCATCTCTTCAAAATATTCATGCCGGTCATAGACAATTATGCTGGATTTATATTTGAATAATTTTAAGGTGACTCCGAATACAAGCAAAAAAGGATCATGCACATGGAAAATTATGCGATTTGTTTCGTATCTGGTAAGGTTTTTAATGGTTTTTCCAAAATTATACCATATCTTTGGTGAAACCAGAAGAGAAGATATACCCGGGCATAATTTAATGCTCCTCCTTTGAGTGTAATTGGAGATTGGAGTAAATGGTGCCCTGTTCTATCGTCTGTTTCCCACTCCTGTGATTTCCCAGCCATATTGAATCGTATCCGATCAATAAGGATATTATTTTGCTTACAATGGGTGATATGACGAATTATCCGCTGGTCATTTTCAGTGTGGTGGTCAAGAACGATAACATGGTATGAAGGTGGTAAAGAGAACTCCTGCCCGCATTTCATAATTTTTTGTATACCATACTATATTCCTGAGCCATTCGGTCAAGAGTAAATTTTTCTAGTACCCGGTTCCGATTAAAAACACCCATTTCACGGCGTAATGAAGGATCTTCAGCGAGAATCCTAATGGATTCGGCAAAATCTGCAACATTATCCATTTCACAGAGAAACCCCCCTTTCCCATCGATTAATAGTTCAGGGATACTTGAACAATTCGTGGCAACAACGGGCTTTCCACACGCCATTGCCTCAGCAACTGATAAGCCGAATCCTTCCAGGCGGGTTGGAAAAAGAAAAATGTCGGCAAAATTATACATTTTAATGAGTGCTTGGAGAGACAATGTACCAAGAGAGATAATATTCGAGGATTGAATTGGTGAATTCTTTCTGAGTCCCTCAGTTAATAGTAAAACATAGTCATCTCCAAGTTCATGCATAATCTTTGGTAAGAGGTCTCCTCCCTTTCTGATAGTGGGGTTGCCGGAAAAGAAAAGGACTTTTTTATTTGATGGGATAGATAATTTCGCGATTATCTGTGACTTATTGATAGAAACCGGTTTGAATAATCGGGCATCAATGCCGTTGTATATTAACAATGAATGTGAATAACCAAATACTTCCTCAATTTTATCCTGTGTATATTTACTGACGCATATCAATGAATCGGCACAATTGATGCTTTTTCTTTCACATTGATAAATATGGGTATGGTATATTCGTTGTGCTAAATTTTTATATTTTGTTAAAACGGGATCATGTACAAGATGGTGTTCAGTAATTACAAGAGGCAGATTCTTTTTGAAGGCATATCCATTCCAACTGTTTGCATGAATAATGTCATAGCCTGCTGATTTACATAATTTCCCCATAATTAATGGAAAAAACCCGGACCATTTAGGGATATACTGAATGCCAGTTTGAATGGAGGAATTTTGAAGTCCGGTGACAAGGTTATTGGTAAATATATCTGATCCTGAACCAGCTTTTAATAAGGGAAAAAGAATTTTTAAACTCTTGGAGTTGTTGTGAAAATTTTGTTTGGTTACCATTTTTGTTTTATTATCCAAATATTCAGTATAATTGTTCTTGTGTTAAAGATTGAAATATTGTCTCGATGAAATTGGTATAATTCATTTTTACTCTTAAATTCAAAGTTCATTTTTTTGCACAAAACGAAAATTGACCGCAAAAAGATAATTTTAATCCATTAATTTTTAGATGAGAAAATCCCAGTAATCTTCCAATACTGCCAATAATTAAATTTCCCGGTGATTCGTGGCTGAAAAAATAATTCCCCATCTTACCCAGACAAATTCTTCGTATGAGAAGTGTCATACTGTCAATTCCAGGAAAAATTCTTATCGTTGTAAAGTCACCTGATAAAAAAACTTGAATTAATCCATAGGGAGTCCAGTTAAAAATACTATATGCATGATATGGTTCAGTATGTGAAACAGATCCAATAAATATTCCGTCTGGCTTTAGAATCCTGGAAATTTCCCTTATAACCTCAT
>CAYWHV010000165.1:0-1744 GCA_964458045.1 uncultured Methanospirillum sp. | reverse complement strand
GATTCCATCATAAATCACTAAATCAAGAGATTTATTTACATTTGTGTTTGATATATCAAGACCGACTACGTCAAATGTTGTATTTTGATTTCTATTATGTAATGATTGAAGATTAATCCCATTACCAGTTCCGCAACCCAAATCTAGAATTCTCACATAATCAGTAAAATTCGTTTTTAATAATAATTCATTTGAAGAACATTGTTTTGATGAATTATTAGAAATATAATTATTGATTTCATTTAAAAATATTAAAAATCCATTTCTCACAATATCACCACTATAATCTACACAATATTATGTTTATGATAACCATTAAAAGGGGTTTCATTATGTTTTTTACATATTTTCTGATATAATTCAATAAACTGAGTGGAAATGACACTCCAGGAAAATCGGTTTTTTACCGTGAAGAAACCTTCATCTTTAAATTTCTCCGATCTATCTGGGTTATTTATAATATAATATATTGAGTTTGCCAAGGCTACCGGGTCGCCTGGAGGAACAAGAAGACCGTTTACTTTGTTTTCAATTATATCCGGAATTCCCCCGATATTACTCCCGATTACCGGGATACCCGATGCCATTGCCTCAAGGAGAACAACTCCGAGGCCCTCGGTCTGGTTTTTATGTAATATTGAGGGGAGAACGAATACATCAGCCATCTTATAGTATGAAAGGAGTTCATGTCTGCTAATTTTTCCCAAAAAATGTACTATCGAATCAACCATCATCCTTTTAGAGAAATTAATGAGTTCATCTCGATTTGGGCCGTCTCCAACTATCATTACCTGGATATTACATTTTTTTTCTTTTAAGATATTCGTTGCTTCTATTAGAATGTGAACTCCTTTCCAGGTTATTAATCGGCCAACGAAAAGGATTGTTTTTTTTTCGGATTGATTATTTATTGAATATTCAGTAAACTCCTTTGAATCAATACCCATGGGAATTACTCTGGTTGACGTATGAGATATTATATCCTGAACCAACCGGGAACTGTGATTACTATTTGTGGTAATGAAGTTGGTATTCTTAGAAATAAACTGAAGGAGCGGATGTAAGGATCGATGAGAATGGATGATATGGATATCAGTACCATGAACTGAAGCAATATGGGGGATTTTCAATGTCATCTGAATCAGGGCACCAACTATCCCCTGTGGGAGCAGCCAGTGGGAATGAATAAGGTCAATGTTCTCTCTTTTAATAACTCTCGATGCAGTAATAAATTGAAAGATACAGAAGGGAATAATTTGAAAAATTGTCCAAAAGCAATGGTGGATCGAGGGGATAATGCCCCCCCCGCTCCCGAGTTTCTGTCCTGCAGTGGTGAACCAATAGGGGAATCTAATAATTTTTATTCCATTTTGAATCTCATGAAAGAGCAGACCGTTCTGATGAGGGCATAATACATAGACAGAAATGCCCATCTCTGCCAACGATTCAGCGAGTTCACGCATGAACGTACTATGGACATCTTCGTGGTGAGATGGGTATGAACTTGAAAGCAGAAGGACTTTTATCATTAATAATTTCTCTAGTCTTAAATGAAAAAAATATGCGATTTATGAACACTCTGTGAGATAACTCATTCAATATCGTCATTGAACAATTGATTGACAATCGTTAAAAAACTTAAAGTCAGCAGTAATTATCAACAATGTTAGATTTTACATTACATCAATATAAACAATTATGTGAGGTATTGATAAATAATAATTATTCTTTTTATACCATCTCC
>CAYWHV010000164.1:4206-5918 GCA_964458045.1 uncultured Methanospirillum sp. | reverse complement strand
CCTGTTCCCACTGCCGCTCCTGTCGTTGAGGCTACAGTTGTTCCAACCCCCGTTCCCACTGCTGTTCCTGTTGTTGAGGCTACGGCTATTCCAACCCCTGTTCCCACTGCTGTTCCTGTCGTTGAGGCTACGGTTGTTCCGACCCCTGTTGATACACCAACAGAAGAACCCGCGAATGAAACCGGCAATCTTACCAATATCACAGACCTGGTTGAAGGACTACCAGAACCGACACCGACCACACAGAAACCTGAAGATAACCGGATGCTCTATTCCGATGTATATGCCCTCTCGAATGGAACGGTGAACATAACCGACAGTTCAGGGATGGAGTATGAGATTCCGGTGAATACACCCCTTGGTGTCCTTCACATGCTCCTTGTTGACAAAAAGATCCAGAACCTGTGTGTTGATGACCGGGGGATGCATAAAGGTGGTATTTTAATCCTGGAGGGAATTAATGAATTTTTCAACACAGCAACAAAAGTCTGGTTTGTCAGAGTAAATGGAGATCTTCTGGAAGATTATGCAAATCCAAAAACAGATGGTCTGAATCTCTATTTACTCATGGCAGGGGATACCGTCTCATATTATTACGGTAATCCTGCCGGTTCATTACAGGACGCAGAAGCAATGATTGTGGTATCACTTGGGTGATTTACTTCCACCTGGAAAGGCATGAGGTAAATACCCGGACCATCTCTTCTGCTTTTTCAGGTTGCATCTCAAACATCTGTGCAAACATCGGGGTGCATTTCTGAATCATTCCTTCGTGCGTAAGGTCAGGTTCTGTAAACATACCATTCTGGTAACAGTGGATACAATAGGCTCCACTTTCCGTCCCGTCTTTTTCAGTCCCGGCATCCGCACTGGTAAAAAGGGGCATACCACAACTTTGACAGGTTGGGACTATTCTCCCGCTCCATCTCTTCAGGGTCTGAATCTGACCGGTCATGAAGGTCCTGGCCTTATCATCAGGCATTCCATACATCTGTGAAATCATGCCTGCTCCAAGCTCTGCAATACCTTCAATGGTCGCATCAGGGTCTGTGAATTCACCCTTCTGGTAGCAGTAAGTACAGTAGATAGACGATCTGCTGCCATCTTTTTCTGTTCCAAAGTCCTCATCTTTTACCAGCGGCATTGCGCAGCTCTGACATACGAAAACCTGTTCTGACATATCTCTCTCCTTCAGGTCGGGAATATTTCTTTCATACTGAGGGGGGCTAAAAATCCCCTGAGTATTTCATCACCGACCTGACTCAGGAGCGTTTTTCTCACGGGGTATATAACGTTTTGATATGCAGGGTGAAAGTGAAATTGAGGTTGAAAATACTATTTCAGAGTACATGTATTGAATTTCTGCATTTTTTGTGATTCGGATCCTTTTTTAACCAATAGGGCAGATATTCAGGTATGGCAGCATGGGTGTGTACGAAATGTGGATACCTGTATGATGACCGGTTCGGAGATCCGGATCACGGAGTTATCGCAGGAACCCCGTTTGAAAAGATACCTGATACCTGGGTATGTCCACGATGTAAGGCCGCGAAGGCATTCTTTGCAAAAAAGAAAGATTAACGCAATTCACTCTTTTTTTTCATGGCTGAGGAATCATGATCCAAAGCCCGCTTCTGACTAATTCTAATCCTTCGTCATAGGTAATAATCGGAATGGATAAATACGTTCTTTACAGAAGAAAATCAAATAAA
>CAYWHV010000164.1:0-4106 GCA_964458045.1 uncultured Methanospirillum sp. | reverse complement strand
ATAGGTAATAATCGGAATGGATAAATACGTTCTTTACAGAAGAAAATCAAATAAACCTCACTAGGAAGAACAGTGCCGGACAGTGCTGCAAAACCAGGAAAAATATCCCGTAACAGATTCTCTTTTCCTGTACTGGTAATGATAGTCCTGACCACTGTTTTTATTTTCCTGATCTTCCTGATGTCAGTTATAACCTATGAGCAGACAAATCAGCATCTGCAAAACACCTGGGACAGTGAAGTCATGCATAATGAGCATCAACTGAAGAGCTCATTGCAACTGATTAACCAGGGACTTCTGCTCTTTGATCATACGTTTGATAAATCCATGAAAGAGCAGTTTAACGTCTTTCTTGATGCATACAATCAGTCCGGGGGTGATCCCTCCCGCATGAATCTTTCTGAAATTAAAAACAGATTCAGTCCGAATGTTATTGATGATGCAGATCTCTATATCATTGACGAAACCGGGGTTGTGATTGATACAACATATAAAGCAGATGCCGGGCTTGACTTTAAAAAATGGCCTGATGTGTATGAAGACATTACACAAATCAGGAAAGGGTCGGACTTTGAAGCCGACCGGGCAGTATACGGGTTTAGCTCTGCGAAGGACTCCAGAAAATTTGCCTATCAGCCGACTTCGGATAACCGGTACCTGCTTGAGATCTCATATCTGATCCGCGACTTTTCTGAGGATCGAAGGAATTTTTCCTATGCTAATGTCATGAGGGCGTTTGTCAATGAAACTCCCAATATCCGGTCTCTGACGTTATATGACTCCATGTTCAGGACTCTTTGGAATAATAATGACCAGAAGAGAACATCTGACCCTGCAGCAATCCGGTATGTGCAAAATACATTCAAAGGGGCTGACCGGAAAGAAATATCTGACCCGGCAAACTTCTCAGAAACATTCTATTACTTCATTGATATTTCAGATGAGACGACCGTATCAGGAACCATGCTTGACATGGTTGCACGGATTGAATATGATACCACGGCAATGCAGCGGCATCTGGAGTCGATACGGTTATTCCATGCCCTTGTTGCACTTATCGCCGGCCTTCTTGGATTCTTCATCGCATATCTGCTTGCCTATCATATCACGAGGCCCATTCACCGGATAATTGATGATATTAACCGGATAGCCCACGGGGATTTAAATCACCGCGTATCCTACTCTGGCAGCCCTGAATTTTCACAACTTGAAACCAGCCTGAATCTTCTGATTACTCATCTGAATGATCTGATATCCAATCTTCAGGAGAAAGAACATCATCTCCGGGAGAGCAAGGAAGAGTATCAGCGTCTTGTTGAGAAGCTTAACGAAGGGATTTGGATAGTTGACAAGGATGAGATCACGACCTTTGTGAATACCCGGATGGCAGAGATGCTGGAGGCGTCTCCGGACGATCTTATCGGAAGAGTTGCAACAGATATAATTCACCCCTCATTCCATGAATTTATCCGTGAAAAGATGAGAAACCGGTATCTGGGTCTGTCAGAGCGGTATGAAGTTACCCTGGTTACTTTAAAGAACCGTCAGATCATTGCAGAAATTTCTGCATCACCCTCGTTTGATCCGGATGGCCGGTATGCCGGGTCATTTGGTGTTGTCACTGATATCACTTTGAGAAAGGAGAGTGAGCAGAAGATCAGGCTCTATGCCCTGCAGATGGAAGAGAGAACAAAAGAACTTGAGGCAGTACGGGACCAGCTCTTTAAAATAAATGCGGATCTTGACCGGATAGTGCAGACCAGGACAGAAGAGGTGATGAGGCTTTTAGAGCAGAAGAATGATTTCATCATGCAGCTTGGTCATGATCTCCGGACACCCCTGACTCCAATTCTCGGTCTCCTGCCCAGGCTTTCCGAACTGGAGGGACAGGAGCATGCAGATATGGTTCAGATAATTGAGAGGAATGCCCGGCATATTCAGAACATCGCATCAAAATCCCTGAAACTAGCCCGGCTGAACTCCCTGGATTATATTCCTGATTGTGAAGCAATTGATCTGGGAGAGATAATCAGGACTGTTCTTGAAATCAACCGGATGTCACTCAGGCAGGCCCATATTGAGACAGTAGTTGAGGTTCCTGAAGGCTGTGTTATCCATGGGGATCAGATTCTTATCCAGGAACTGGTAGACAATCTTGTCTCGAATGCGATCAAGTTTTCAAACCCGTCCGGTGGATGCATCCGGATTCAGGTGAAGAGAGATGATGATTTGGTGACTCTGGTGCTTCGTGATACCGGGATTGGGCTTATGGCTGGTGAAGAGATCTCTATTTTTGAAGAGTTCTATAAATCAGACCGGTCACGGCATGATAAGAGTTCAACCGGGCTCGGGCTTGCTATCTGCAGGAAGATTGTCCAGAAACATCATGGGACTATTGAGGCATCCAGTGACGGTCCTGATCAGGGAACAACATTCACCATTGTCCTTCCCATCTGGTGCAACTACAAAGCCGGTAATCAATAATCGTCGGTTATATCATGTCAAGGGTTTTCTGGGGATTTTTGGCGGCGATTGGTCTGATGAGATCCGGCCCTTCTCTTCCTGGTTTGTTTACCTGATCTGACACCTGATGCATCCGGTACTCTGATAGATCGTACCGATCTGTATCTGCCGGATTCTTTCCGGCAAGGTATTCCTCTTCTCCCTTGTGTGAGAGGACCAGAGGCATACGGGTATGAATCTCCCGAACCGGTCCTGTCGCTTCTGTTGTCAGGATCACCATCTCATGGCCCTTATGCATGGTTCGTACAAGGCCGGCAAAAGAGATGATGGGAACATCGGGGTGGTATATGTACCAGGGCTCTTTCTTGTCTCCGACTGACTTCCATTCATAATACCCTGAAGCAGGAATAAAGCATCTTCCTGATTGCAGATGGGATTTGAAGAGATTTTTTTCCTGAACACTCTCCACCCTGGCATTGATTACCCTGCTTTTCAGGCCTGATGAGAACCCAAAATTTCCTACCAACATCTCGCGTTTGTCATGATGGGAGATGACTGCAGGGATCGGCTCTGCTGGGGCAACATTATACCGGGGGAAGAAGAATACAGGGACCGCCACGTGGTATCGCTCTGCTATCTCACCCGGGGATGCAGCAATACAATATCTTCCACACATGCTCACTCATCAGACTGGTTCGGATACCCGGTCTGAATGGCATAATGGCGTCGTAAAAATCCGAGAACCTTCTCTGATTCAACCCATCTCCGGTCCAGCTGGGTGATCATCTCATCAATCTGCTTAATCTGAATCATGAGGGTTGAACGCTCCTTCTCCTGCAGGTCCATCATGGACAGCCAGCCGGTGATGACCGCAAGGGGGTTTCTGATGCCGTCATTAAGGATAGCAAACTCGCCAAGATTTCTCTCTATCTGTGAGAGTAATGCCTGCTTCTCGTGTTCAAACTCCCGTTGATAGGTGATATCACGGGATATGGAGAGGACAGATCGAATCTTTCCTTCCATGTCAAACTCAGGGAAGAGCCGCCAGTTTAAGGTTACCATTCCCTTCGGTGATTGAAACGTGATATCCGCTTCATGTGGTTTTCCGGTGATGATGACCTTTTGAATGAGGGCATCCCAGTCATCAGCCAGTCGTGGAGGATAGGAGAGTTCTCCATATGTCTTCCCGATCAGGAGATCTGGAGGAAAGGGTATGTATGGCTCAACCGCAGGATTTACATAGAGATGCCTTCCTTCAGGATCAAATCTCATAACAATATCGGTGTTGTTCTCAACTAGTGCCCGGAAATTTTCCCTGCTTTCAAGAAGTGCATATTCGGAGCATTTCTCTGTGGTAATGTCCCTGACCGATCCGATGAAGCCGACTTTTTGCATGTCTGCATCCAGGATAGGAGAGACCATGATCCGGAAAAACTGGTCATTGTCCGCACCTTCCCCGACATGTCCATGAAATTCTTCGGTTATGATCCTGTTTTCAATACCTGGTTTATCCGGGTCTGCTATGGTCTGCTCTCCAAGGATCAAAACCCGCTCGATAAGAGAAGAGACGCCCGGATACCGGTAGGTATACTCTGAAAAATCATGGCATCTGAATAACACCGTTCCGGATGGGATGCCGGTCA
>CAYWHV010000163.1:0-6034 GCA_964458045.1 uncultured Methanospirillum sp. | reverse complement strand
GTGAAATGAGTGTCATGACCAGCAATACCAAACAGGACTTTTTTATCAGTATGCAGAGGGCCTGCCCATGCAAACAGATGTTCACGTTCAGGTACCCGGGCAGTGGTGAAAAGAAGGGTATTATTCCGCGACAGGGTGGTTTCATATCCTTCTGCCCAGGAACGGGTATGAAATGATTCACGGGAGATATTCAGACCCAAATGGTGGAAGGCCGATTCAAGGATATCGACGGAAATCCCCTTCAACTGGTTGTCTTCAATGTAGTTGTACGGGGCATACTCCTCGGTCAGGATGAGAAGGTCAGGAGGGACAGGAACTGCGGCGATACCGATGAATGGAATCAGATTTAAAATGAGGAGAACAAAGAGGAGAGTTTTTTTCGTATGCATACCAGAATATTCATCTGTATTCATTTATAGGATACTGCAGCATCGACTTTCAGTGAGCCGGAATAAAGAATAAAAAATTAAAAAGCCCTATGATCCATGAGAACATTTCCCCTGATAGGTCCGCTAGAGACATGAATTACAGAGAATTCCCAGATATAGGTAAAAATTTCTCAATTCTCATCACGAATGGACTTACTAGTGAAGGAAAGAGGGACATTTTTATCAACCATTTCGGTATTATCGAAGACATTGGGAAAGACCTTTCTAATTCGTATAAAAATGAGGCAGAAATAGAGATAAACGCCGAAAATATGAGTGTTTTACCGGGGTTAGTGAACCTCCATACCCATGCATCAATGACCCTTCTCAGGGGATATGCAGATGATATGTGTTTTAGCCAATGGCTGAATGAGAAAATTATTCCTGTCGAGGGAAAAGCAACTCCAAGAGATGTTTATAACGGGACAAGACTTGCATGTCTTGAGATGATCCGCTCCGGAACCACTACATTTCATGACATGTATTTTTTTACCACCGAATCAGCACGGGCTGCACATGATATGCATATGAGGGCAGTAATCTCTTTTGGTTTTTTTGATCCGGGTGATGCTGATTTTTTTGCGCAGGTTCAAAAAGATACAGAGGAGTATGTGCACACGGTCAGATCATGGAATAATTCTCTTGTCACCCCCGGAATTGGCCCACACTCCATCTATTCTGTCACAAAAACAGGTCTTTTATGGACACAGGAATTCCATGAAGAACACCATACCCCGATTCATATTCACTTAAGTGAGACCAGGCAGGAGGTTGAAACCTGCCGGAAGGAGTATCAGACCACACCGGTCGGATTGCTTCGTAAAACAGGACTTTTACATCCGGGCACTGTTGCAGCCCATTGTTGCTGGCTTGATGATGGAGAGTGCCGATGTGTGGGAAAAGAAGGGATGCATGTTGCACATTGCCCGGTCAGTAACCTCAAACTTGCAGTCGGTAAAGTTATGCCATATCCCATGCTCAAAGCTGCCGGAGCAGACGTAGGACTTGGGACAGACGGGGCTGCATCGAATAATAGCCTGAATATGATGGAGACGATGAGAATGGCATCTCATCTACAGAAATTTGCGTGGAATGATTCATCAATTCTCCCACCCGGAAAAGTGTTCTCTATGGCTACCCGGTCTGGAGCAAAGGCCCTTCACCTGAAAACTGGAATGCTGAAAAAAGGCTTCCCCGCAGATATTATCATGATAAAAAGAGATACATCCGTACCATGCAGAATCGGATGTGAACCGGCATCACAGATCCAGAACGGCGGAGTTATGGTAGATACGACAATCTGTAATGGACGTATTCTCATGCTCCACGAATACATTCCCGGTGAAAAAGAAATTTTGCAGGCTGCGAATAATGCTGCAGAACGACTGATGCACGAGGAATAAAAAAAAGAACAGGTATTTATTGGAACATACTACCATGTTCATGTGCGGGGTATCAGGCCTTCTATGTATAAACCGGGAGTATCAGATGCCATGAGAGGAGAATACACAATAATTATATCCATAATCATTACAAAAATAATTATATGAATTTTTATGGGAGGCTACCGGAGTTATCCCTGTTGAATCATCTGTATGAGAGATCCCCATCATTTGTTGTCATAACAGGCAGGAGAAGAATTGGAAAAACCGAACTCATCAAAAGATTCATGGGTGACCATGATGGCATCTATTTTTTTGTCGATTCACATAAGAGTATTGACCTTCTTTTAACAGAATTCACTAAGGCACTGGGTGAAAAACTCAATCTTCCATCGTACATCTCATTTAAAACCCCGGAAGAGTTTCTTGAATTCCTCTTTGAAATTGATCACAGATTCATCGTCGTGTTTGATGAATTTCAACGATTTCTTGATATCTACCCGCCCTTCATTACACAACTTCAGAAATTCTGGGATTTGAAAGGGAGGAGTTCAAATCTTTTTCTTATGATTTCCGGTTCATCTATCGGAATGATGAGGAAGATTTTCATAGACTCAAAATCACCTCTTTTCAGAAGGGCAGACTCAATTATTACACTGAATCCATTTAAGGTGACAGAATGTCTTCAAATAATGTACGATATCGGAATCAGAAATCAAAAGGAGCAAATGAATATTTACATGCTCTTTGGTGGAATCATTTTTTATTATCACATCCTGGAGAAATTCGGATGCAAAACGTTTAAAGATACACTACAAAAACTGATATTTTCAGATCTTGCCCCCCTCTCACATGAATTATCTGCACTGCTCATTGAAGAGTTTGGGGGATCTCATTTGAGTTACTACGAGATTTTGGGAGCTTTGGCCGAAGGGAGAGCGACTCAAAAGACCATTGCTGATCTCACACACATAGCCCCAAACTCTCTCTCCCCGTACCTGAACGAGTTGACAGACATTCTTGGGATTATTGAATACAGGATTCCAGTGACAGAAAATACCATTCGGTCTAAAAAGGGAAGATATTTTCTGAAAGACCCATTCATCCGGTTTTATAGTAGATTTATTTATCCCAATCAAAGTAGGTATGCTATCGGTCAGTACGATGCTCTCATGAAAAAGGTCCTCCAGGAATGGGATGGATTTGCAGGACATATTTTTGAAGACATAGTTCGCGAACAATTATCAGTCCATTTATCTCATGAATTTGACAAAATTGGGCCATGGTGGAACAGAAGGGGCGATGAGATCGATCTGGTGGCTACCGGCCCTTCAGGTTCTTTGGTACTGGAAATAAAAAATAGAATTATTAGCAGGAATGATGGAACTCAGATCATTGAGGGACTCCAGAAAAAGATAGACCTTGTACAGGGTATCACTCACCCGGTCAGACTTGGACTGGCAGGCCGGTCTCTGGAGGGTAAGGAGGAATACCATAAGAACGGGATCCGTGTTTTTGATCTGAAAGATGTACTGGATTTGGCAGCATACCCTTTGGAAGGAAATGATCCAGAATAGGGATACTTTTTTTATTGTTTTCTTCCTGAAGGAGGGATTGTGACGATGAGTAAAGATGCATTCTTGTAAAAATGGCTCATATTTCTGCGGTGCGATAATGAGAGAATAGGATTTCTTAACCGTACTATCAAACCATACATTATTCCCGATGCACCACTTTCACCCGGTCACCAAGTTCTCTGATTATTTCCTCTACCCATGTGTCCCATACAACCGGTTCAATCGGAACCTTTTCGGCAATCTCAATACCCAGTTCATCATCCCGTTCCCTGACAGCCTGTAGGACAACACTTCCGGGTGCATACCCTTCTGGCACAATCCCGTCAATATCTCCGTCGGTTATTCCAAGAACGGGAATGCCCTGGAAACACCCGATATGACCACAGATTGAGGTTGTATCATCCCCGATGGTAACAAGACCGCAGACATCCGGGTCAAAGGCTCCAAAGCAGGCCATGGCAGAGTGATCTATGACGACAATATGCCCCTCTTGTACGTTCCGGGTACCTTTCTTTGGCCGTGATATCCGGATATTCCCACTCTTGCACCAGGCTTTTGATAAATCCGGGCATCCAAACCGGATGAGTTTCTCAACTCCATGATCTTTGAGGACAATCCCGGATATGGCCTGAATAGTTCCATCCTGAAGAGAGATAACCGCTTCTTCACCGGTTGCATACCCGATGATGATCCCGTTTACAAATACCGGTTCACCGGGGAGACAACCACCGATAATTCGTGTATCCGAAGGACTGGTCTGATGATGGCTTCCAGATATGACCGGATATCCGGTTATCTCTGACAACCAGGTACTAAGGGACGGGTCAACCAGCCCCCAGGTTAAGATCTGAGTAGTCCCGGGATCGATAAGAATGAGCTCCCGATCTTTGAGGTGTGAGTGGATAAGAGACCCGAACCGGTGAGCAGATGCATCAGTTTTTGCCCGGTGTATGAGAACTGCCTGATCTCCTGGGTATTCGAAAAGGATTTCACTTGGTCGTCTACCGTCATAGATAACTGGGAGTCCTGATTCTTCAGCTGCTGTCCGGGCCATGACTCCGGCAACGAGTGATAACCGGGGGTGAAGGAGGGAGATAAGCCGGGCTGCATCGCCGTAGTCAAAGACATCGGCTCCGTGAAAGATGAGGGTAAGAGTGTGAATTGGAATAGAAAGGCCTCCTCGAAACCAGGTATGAGTTATTATTGTGAATAATCTTGAAGGTTCCCCCTCTGGATTTCTTTATACTATCAAAGTCAGAATCATCAGTTACTATTACTTACACCATATAGGAATCGATGTACAAGTCTGGACGTTATCCATAGTTATCGGTTGGTAAACATGATTGGACCGATGTACATGAAGAATACAATACAACTCAAACAGGAAGACATGAGAATCAAGACATAAAAAAATTCATTCGCTCTTCATGCTCCTTTTCAATTACATCTTTGAATCGGATAGGTTTTTTCAACTTATTTTTGACTATCGAACAAAAATCTTCAAGATATGAATCGGTGTAACGTTGTCTCATACCAACCTATCTCTTTTCCCTGAAGGAAGGGAACGATGAAAGACGGAGCAGTAATGAAGAATTATTCCTGCAATATGATAAATATATCAATGAGTAGGAGCACGTGGGGAGTCTGCCTTCATAAAATGATGGTGATGCTTGTGTTTTCCGGTTTTTCAGGATACAAATAAAAAATTAGAGAGAATTACCAGCGTCTATTTTCAGGGATTAATTCCGAGAACACCAAAAATTTCAATTGAACGCCAGATTCTACTGTTTAATTTTAGGATGCACATTTTGCCATATATGTACACTTTATCAATTATGGTAACGAATATATGAGTATGGAATCAGGTATTCATAAAGTAAACCAAAATGAGATTAAACGAATTCCCATTAAAGTTCCAACCTGGCAGGGTCTTCATGATCTAAAAGAGGCAGGGCAGAGTTATGATAACCTTATTGCCGAAATGATAAAACGTGAAAAAGATTATCGTGACTGGCAGATGGTTATGAAGATTGATCAGTCAGGGGAATTTGAACCATTTGATGCAGAGAAAATCCTGAACGGAAACTCTACGGAAGAGTGATAAGATCAGTGTTTACAATCCTTATTGAAAAAAAGGCTCGTGAATATCTTCAGAAATTGCCAATAAAAACCCGTCGCATTATTGTTGAGAAAATTCAGGAACTGCAGATAAACCCCTTTTCAGGTGGCAATAAGGAAAGAATTGAATATCATAAACCTCCCGCAGTGTATCGTCTCCATATATCGCGCTCTTATACTGTATTTTACCTGATAGACGAAGAAAAAGATGTTGTGAAAATTGAAAAGATAGAAACGATTGAAAAAGCCCATAAAACATACACCAGAAAATAATGATAGTGAACCATCATTTTTGATGGGATAACCGATCGTGTGCAACCCGGAACTGATTTTTCCCATTGACTTCAGGCTGAGGAGTAATAACAACTCATTAAACACCTGTACGTCGACATATACTCACGAATGGGCCATTCAATAACTCCACAACTCCGGATCATTTCATGGAACCTTACCATCCGCTGTCCACTCAAATGTCCACACTGCTATTCTGACGCCGGGACTCGTGATGTGTCAGACCCGCTCTCAACTA
>CAYWHV010000162.1:0-6055 GCA_964458045.1 uncultured Methanospirillum sp. | reverse complement strand
CTGCTGGCCCAGCCACTGGTCCAGACGGTGGTATCCCCCCTTGCCGGAAAAGCATCCGATTCAGTAGAACCAGCCATCATCGCAACCCTGGGGATGATTGCCACGACCGTCGGACTAGGAGTACTGCTGATTGTGCTGCCATCCTGCTCAGTTCCATGCATCCTCGCAGGTCTGGTCATACTTGGCCTTGGATACGGGCTCTTCTCATCACCGAATACGAATGCAATTATGAGTTCTGTACAGGCGAATGACCTCGGAATGGCCTCAGGGATGGTTGCGACCATGCGGGCAGTCGGCCAGCTTATCAGCCTTGCAACTGCGATGATGGTCTTTTCTGTGGTGATCGGAACCGTGGAGATAACCCCGGATGTGTACCAGCAGCTGGAAAGGAGTATCTCGATAATCTTCCTGGTATTCATAGGCCTTGGAATTCTGGGGATATTCACGTCTTATGTACGGGGAACGGTCCGGTAGGGTGATGTTAAAGAGTAAAAAAAACATGGGAGCCTTACAATGTCAATTCATGCCCGTGTTTTTTCAGAAACTCCCGTCGTTCCTTATAGTCAGGCATCATATTCTCCACGGTATTCCAAAACCGTGGTGAGTGGTCAGGGTGAATTTTATGGGCCAGTTCATGAACGACCACATATTCGATGATTCTTGTCGGTGCCATGCACAGCCGGAGGTTGAGGATGATACTTTTTGATGTGCATGCTCCCCACTTTGTTTTCTGATCCCGGATTTTAATCTGGGGGACGGGCACCCTGAGCAGAGTGGCATACCGGGTGAAACAGGGTATTGAAATGCGGTAGAGTTGCTCTCCAAAATATGCCGATATGACTTGTTGTACCGCCTTTTTTGCATGGTAATCGGTAAAATCTGCCGGGATTGTAAAAATCAGTTCCTGCCCCTGTCGTTCACAGGATAATTCAGTTCCCCGCCTTATCCTGATGGTTATCGATTCACCAAGAAAGGGGAAGACCTCTCCGTCCTCATAGGTCCGTTTCGGGGGAAGGGGCCGTGCACTGGTTATGGTATGAGAATACACCCACTCTGCATTCTGGATCATGAATGCAGTGATTTGAGTAACCGGTGTGTGAAGAGGGGATACCACACAGACTTCCCGCTCCCGGTTTACTTTTATCGTGGTTCGTTTCGCCCGGGGATTTCGTTTTATCGTATAGGGTATGATATGGCCCTCATAGGTGACTTGTCCGGCATCCCCGTCAGGTGCGTTCGGAGCTGCTCTATGAGGGAGGCTATCTGATGATGGCTCCGGGGGGTGAACTCCGATTTTTGGTGCAATCCAAGATTTTCTGCTCTCCACAAACGCAGTTATTTGGTTTGTCGGGGTGTCGTAGGGGGCACAGACTTCTACGGTCCCGTTACCATGAATCTTCAGGGTTATCCGTTTGTTCCGGGTGCTGCGGGAGATGCGGTATGGGATTGTTTTTTCATTGATGCTCACCGTATGCTCTTCTGTGGCAGGCGGACACTCCGGACGGGTGCAGTAATATTCCCGGTATATCCATTCCTGTTCATCAGTGAGAAACCTGGTTATGTCTGCTTCTGATGCAGTTCCGGGGTTTTCAACCTCAACTCTTCCATCCGGATATATTGACAGATACAGGGTCTTTCTCCGTGGGTTCAGGACAACGGTATAGGGAATATCAAGCCCCCTGATGTGGATTGTCCCACCGGTTAAAGACCCGGTATTTTTTTTCGTGACGGTGGTTTCATTTCTATCCTGTGCTGTGAGATAACTCCTGAGATGCCACTGTAGTTCTTCTTTGGATAAGCCATATGGTGCCTGAACGATAATCCGGGTGTCAGAAACCGGATTAATGGCGATCACTTTCTGGTCTTTCCGGTACGATATCAGAACCAGAATGGATGTTCCATTCATCTGCAAAGTTATCTTTTCAATTGAGATATCAGGATTAAACGTGCTCTGCATAACTGGTGCCAGTGTCTTTGTTCATATGTGTTAGGAGGTCAGATGAGATAATCCTGGTCTATTTTGTGTAGGATTAGTTACCTGTATGTGAGCGCATGTCCAGTGGAAGGAAAGGGGTATATAACTGGAAAAATCTGGTCTTTTTTTCCGTAATTTCATCCCAATTCTGATGCGTGCGATTTTATGGAGATATCGGTGATCTGCCTGCATGGGATGATGTCAGACGGTGAGTTTTGGTATATGGGTGGTGGATGCAAACCTCATCGGCCATGATATAAGCGGCTCAGGAGGATCACGAAACCCAGGTAATCTCTGGTTCATCTTCAGAATTCTCACCTCTCTCCTGCAACTCTTCATGGGGGTATCCGATAGCAACGCCGGTGACGGCATATTTTCCGGCTGGCAGGTGGATGAGAGAGAAAAATTCTGATCTTCTGGAAACGTATGATATGCCGGGTATCAGGTGAACTCCAAGGCCATGGGATGAGGCAGAGAGCCAGAGGTGTGAGACTGCAAATGCCAGGGACTCCTGTTCAACCGGGGGAAATCTCCGTTCCTCGGTGATAATTATGATGCAGGGTGCTGACCTGAAGGTGGATATGCCTGTTGTCTCAAAATTTTTCAGCATCTGGATATAATTCCCCGGTCCTTCCGGGGTATATGCACGCCACCCGAAAAAGGAGATGAGTTCATCACGGGTGGTTTCTATTGCCCTTTTTAGAATCTGTTCCAGGTTCACGCAAGCAGGTGTTCCGGTCCTGAAGACAAAGAATTTGCGGAGATTATGATGTACTGGTTCAGGATATGGGTAGGGTGCCTCTGACCCGGCATGGATCACCTGTAATAAAACCTCATCTGATAGAGCCCTGGCTGAAAAAACATAGACCGGTTGACAGAGGAGATGGGATGGTTCACTCGCATTCATCTTAAAATCATCTTATTGTATCAATGTGGTGGTTTTTTTCTGTCTCATAGAGAATGATGGTGCAATGTGGCAATCTGTTTTGAGGATATTTATATATGGCCTTCAGATCATGATCACATCACAGATGTACCATGGCAGGGATGGATGACAGTATTGTAGAACAACTTTGTCCAAAGATGCTGGATGAAGTTCCGGTAGCGGTTCTCCTTATTGAAAATGGGATCTTCATATACTGCAATAAGGCTGCAGTTGATATTTTTCATGCGAATCGTTCTGAACAGATTGTGGGCAAACCCCCGGGTATTTTGTCTCCTGAATTACAGCCTGACGGGCAGTCATCACAAGAGAAAGCGGGCTCTGTAATCACTGATGCAATCAGCGGTATACCACAGCGGTTTGAATGGGTACATACCCGGATGGACGGAACTCCGTTTAATGCTGAAGTTCGCCTGGTGAAAGTGGAGATTATGGGGCGGACGTTTTTACAAACCAATATTATGGATATTGAGCATCGGAAACGTCAGATGGATGACCTCTATCATATCCTTGACGGAGCGACTGCGGCGATCCTTCTTATCCAGGACGGCACATTTTCCTATTGTAACAAGGCTGCTCTTGATTTGTTTGGGGCAGGAAAGAGGGAGGATATTATCGGGATGGCTCCGGGTTCTTTTTCACCCCAGTATCAGCCTGACGGGAGCCTGTCTGATCAAAAGTCCATGACCTATATCATGGAAGCGATGAAAGGGAAGATGCAGCGGTTTGAATGGGTACACAAAAAACTGGATGGATCCCTTTATGATGCTGATGTCGGGCTCAATCGTGTTGAGATGGACGGGAAGACCTATCTTCAGACGACCATTTTTGATATATCCTCACAAAAGCGTCAGATCAAACAGATGGAGCAGTTATCCTCATTTTTGAAACAGGAGGTTAATCGTCTAGGCAAAAACCTCTCTCTTCTCTCTGCAGGATCATTTGATCTGGATTATGCCGTATCTGAACCGGATGAGTTTACTCAGGATGCACACGCTCTCTTTGAACAGATCAATACCAGCCTGAAACAGGCCATAGATTCTATCAGGTTTATGATAGATGATGCCACGCTTCTCTCTCAGTCAGCCCTTCAGGGAAAACTGGATGCCCGGGCAGACATATCCCGGCATAACGGGGAATTCAGGCAGATCGTTGAGGGAATGAACAAGGTTTTAGACTCTGTTATGACACCGGTCAGGGAGGCATACCGGGTTTCAGATGAGTATGCCCGGTATAATTTCCATGTTCAGTTTGACCCCTCAATATCTGTCATGGGTGAGTTCCTTCGGTTTAAAGAGGCCCTGAACACGATTGGAAGTTCTATCTCGGATGCCATGCTTCACCTGAAGGGTGAGATAAAATCCCTGTCAGAGAATGCGTCAAATGCCCGTTCAGGAGTTGAGGATGTCAACAGGGGAGCGAAGGAGATTGCGAAAAATGCAGAAGAAACCTCATTGAATGCAGATAAGGCTCTTGAGGGGATTGATCAGGTGCTGCAGGGGATGTCTGATCTGACTACCATGGTGACTGATATTGCTGCAGGCACTGATGAGGCTTCACGCCTTTCAGGAGAGACAAACACCCTTGCACAGAAAGGGATTGAATCTGCAGGTGATGCCGAGCATGGGATGGAGAGCATCACAAAATCATCCCATGAAGTTGATGTGATTGTAAAAGAGATCCAGAATCAGATGGGCCAGATCAGAAAGATTGTCAACATCATCACCGACATTGCAAACCAGACCAACCTCCTTGCACTCAATGCAGCAATAGAAGCAGCACGGGCCGGTGAAGCAGGGAGAGGATTTGCGGTTGTCGCTGCTGAGGTGAAAGCACTGGCCCAGGAGTCACGGTCATCTGCAGAGTCAATTTCTGATATGATTCAGGCACTTGAGTCAAAATCAGAACAGGCGGTTCAGGCAATAGATATGTCTGAAAAAGCGGTGATAGATGGGAACAAGGCTCTGGTAATAACTCTTGATGTATTCAGGGATCTGTCAACCGCGGTCGGAACCATCTCTGATAAAATGGCCTTCGTTGCCAGATCAATCGAGTCGCAGGCTGCTTCGTTCGAAGAGATTACGGCAAGTGCACAGGAGATGAGTATCCTTGTAAAGAGGACTGCAGATGATGCAACGCATTCATCCGCCACAAGTGAAGAGGCTCTCGCAGTTGTTTCGCAGATTAACTCGGTTATTGATGTGATAAATGGAGCGGTTCATTCCATGAATGACGAGATGAAAAAATTTTCTTTGAAGGAATAACTCCTTTCTTCTTTTTCCCAATTATTGGTACCGGAGAAGCCGTGAAAGGTACACTTTTGCCCAGATGATCGCGAGGGTTCCTCCCAGGATGTCTCCGGCAACAATGCCCCACCAGATTCCGTGCTCTCCATATCCCAGCACAATTCCGAACAGGTAGGCAAATACTGCGATAAAGAGGAGGTTTCTGAATACATTCAGGGTGAGTGAGGTTATTCCCTTTCCAACACCCTGAAAGAGGGACCCTGACATGATTCCCGGTGGTACGAAGGGGTAAAAGAAACACATCGTCGCAAGGAATGCTGCAATGGATGGGGCAAGATGGATACTCTCCGGTGAATAGGTGAATATTGACGCGATCTGGTTTGCAAAAACCCAGGTGATGACGGACAGGCTGATTGCAACCATGAGCCCGGTTTTTACAGAATAATTGAGAATAATCGGTAGTTTCTCATATCTTCTGCCACCAAAGGCTGCTCCTGCCACTGATATGACCGATGTGCCGATTGCAGCAAGTGGTATGATTGCGAATATGACAACCCGCCATCCTGCTGCATACACGGCGACTGCATCGGTTCCGGCAACGCTGACAAGCAGGCCATTGATGATGATTGCCAGAAGTGACATCAGGAAAAATTCAAGGCTTGCAGGTATTCCAACGCCAAGAATATCACGCATGGTCTGTTTCTGGTATGCAAATGAGCTCCTGGAGACTGAGATATACGTGTCCTTCTTTCCAAAGAACCAGTACACAAGGACAACTGCCACAAATACCTGTGAGATGACCATTCCCCAGGCTGCTCCAGCAATACCCATACCGGCGGTGTAAATGAGCAGGGGATCGAGGACCATGTTCATGAGGGCTGAGAGTGCCAT
>CAYWHV010000161.1:0-6085 GCA_964458045.1 uncultured Methanospirillum sp. | reverse complement strand
GAGATGAAAAATCTCCTCATTACCGCTATCGCTCATGATCTGAGAACTCCGCTCACGCCCCTTATCGCCCTTCTTCCGTTACTCGAACATGAAGATGATGAGCCGAAAAGAGTTGAAATTATCCGGATCCTTCAGAAAAATGCTACCCGGATTGCATCAATTATTCAGACACTCCTTCAATTCAATGACCTGGGATCACCATACAGGGTTGAAGATGAAACAGAAATCAACCTCAATGAATTAATCGGAAATTTGCTCAATGTCCATTCCATCGCAGCTCATAAAAAGGACATTTCCATTCAGACAGATATTCCGGATACAATATTTATCAGTTCTTCCTTACCCCATTTAATTTCAATTTTTGACAATGTCATAACGAATGCCCTGAAATACTCATATGCCGGAGGTACAATCAGAATATATTCAGAAGACCTTGGAGAGATGATCAGCATCCATATTCAGGATAACGGAGTGGGGCTGACAAAAACGGAATTATCCAGAATTTTTGAACCCTTTTTTAAAGCCGATCCGTCACGTCATGACCGCTCATCATCAGGGCTGGGCTTGTCAGTGACAAAACGATTAATCATGGCCATCGGGGGGGAAATCTACATTCGAAGTGAGGGTCCGGGGAAAGGAACAGAAGTTGAGATCAGGTTGAAAAAATAATTTCAACTCTAAATCACCACCAGACATTTTTTTGATAACCCCCGATGTCATGCAACGAACTGAGGGCAGGAATTGCACCAGATCGTGTAAAAAATAGGATGAAATATTTTCATTTTAGTCATTTAGAGGATAGATTAAAGGCCATTCTTTTTGCTACATAAAAGTTACGTGTCTGGACACCGATTATCTGCTTTTTATATCAAACCAAAGGCAACGAGCTAGTACTCATGAATACCGAACATATGATCCGGTAGGATGAGGATGGACCCTTAAAGTATCGGGATCTCTCAGGGTTAACCGGGAAGGGTAAAACCACACACAATAGACCGGATATCGGTCACCAATACCTTTCCTTCTTTAAGGGTCCGTAATATACCACATTGAATTCACCTTCACTGAAAGTACCGTACGTGCTTTTTCTATCGCGCCCGAAATATTGAGGCTCCTGATTAATACATTCTATTGAGTTTTGATAATGTTGAATGAATCTCATTTATAGAGAGAAAATAAGAGAATGAACCTGTTTTTTTGGTCAATTATCAATAAAAGATAAATAGATGTATTTTTATCATTTAGAGGCACATCTGCCAGATTTGCCCACATCCAGTCAATAATTTCAATTCGTAAGATTTATGCTCTGACATTAGGAACAGATGAAATATACTGTGTACTCGCATGAATCAGTATGCATTCATACCTGAAGGGACAGGTATTCAGGCAGATTCGAATGCCTCACAGTATACGAATCACGTTACCATGATTCGAACCATCAGAACTGAGATGATCAGGGACATACCTGGTATGTGTCTGATTATCTTTGCATGAGAATTGCCAGTGTCATCTCATCACCGGATGAGAACACGATTAATTCGCCAAACCGGTTGAAACAGCCAAATCAAACGAGAATTTTCTGATCGATGCAGGGTTAGTGTGGTTTCCCTGTATTGAACAGAATTCTCAGGGACTGGGCGGAAACCAGTCCTCATGGCCTGTTTTACCCTGAGAACTCGGGTGAAAGAATGAGCGATAGCAATCTAATTAAGTATGTACAAACCACCTGCCCCTATTGTGGTGTCGGGTGTACTCTGAACCTTGTTGTTAAGAACGAAAAGGTCGTTGGCGTAGAGCCATACAAGAGAAGCCCCATTAATGATGGGAAACTCTGTCCAAAAGGCCTTACCTGTTGGGAACATGTTCACAGCCCTGACCGGCTTACGACACCTCTCATTAAAAAAGATGGGAAATTTGTCGAGGCATCATGGGATGAGGCACTTGATCTAGTTGCCAAGAAACTGAAAGAAGCAAGCGACAAAGGCGGACCGAAAGCTCTTGGGTTCCAGACATCCTGCAGAACGGTAAACGAAGACTGTTATATTTTCCAGAAGTTCGCCCGGGTTGGATTTAAAACAAACAACGTAGATAACTGTGCCCGTATCTGCCACGGTCCTTCTGTTGCCGGTCTCTCTCTGTCATTTGGTTCCGGTGCTGCAACCAACGGTTTTGAAGATGCATTAAATTCTGATTTTATCCTGGTATGGGGTTCAAATGCACTTGAAGCTCACCCCCTTGCAGGAAGACGCCTTGTTCAGGCAAAACTGAAAGGCATCCCAATCTATGCAGTTGACCCACGTCTCTCAACCACTGCCAAGATTGCTGACAAGTGGATCCAGTTCAACCCATCTACTCACATTGCTCTTGCTAACTCGATGATGTACTGGATCATTAAGGCAAACAAGCATGACAAGAAGTTCATCGAAGAGCGTGTCAACGGCTTTGAAGAACTCAAGGCAACGGTTGAAAAATATGCAGATGCCGAAGAAATCCATGGTGTCCCACTGGAAACCGTAAAGGAACTGGCACACAAGTATGCATCAGCCAAGAATGCAGTCATCATCTACTGTCTTGGAATCACCGAACTGACCACCGGTACTGACAATGTCCGGTCCATGGGTAACCTTGCTCTCCTGACCGGAAATGTCGTACGTCCGGGTGTTGGTGGAAACCCACTCCGTGGTCAGAACAATGTACAGGGTGCCTGTGACATGGGTGCATATCCAAATGTCTATTCAGGATACCAGAAATGTGAAGTTGCTGATATACGTGCCAAGATGGAGAAGGCCTGGGGAATTACCGGACTTCCGGACTGGTATGGTTCTACTCTTGTTGAACAGATCAAGCAGTGCGGAAATGAAATCAAGGCCATGTACGTCCTTGGTCTGAACCCGGTCGTCACCTATCCGGACTCAAACCTTGTCAAGGCACAATTCCAGAAACTTGACTTCCTTGTGATTCAGGACATATTCTTCACCGAATCCTGTAATTATGCAGATGTCATTCTTCCGGGAGCCTGTTTTGCAGAGAAGGATGGAACCTTTACCAGCGGTGAACGCCGTATCAACCGTGTCAGAAAAGCAGTAAACCCACCAGGCAAAGCAAAAGAAGACATCTGGATCATTGCCGAACTTGCAAAGAGGATGGGCCTGAAGGGCTTTGACCTTCCGACCGCCAAGTCTGTCTGGGACGACATGCGGAACTGTACACCAAGCATGTTTGGTGCGACATACGAGAAACTCGAGAACCCTGCAGCTATTGTCTGGCCCTGCCCCACTGAAGACCACCCCGGAACACCAATTCTGCATATCGGGAAATTTGGAACTGCTGACGGAAAGGGGAACCTCTTTGGTATTGAATACCGCCCACCAGCAGAAGTTGCAGATGCAGAATATCCGTTCACCATGATGACCGGCCGTCTCATCTTCCATTACCACTCACGTTCACAGACCGACAGAAGTGCTGCCCTTCACTACGAAGTACCGGCATCATATGTCCAGATTAACAACGAGGATGCAAAACGCCTCGGTATCGGACAGCATGAGAAGATCCTGATCTCCAGCCGCCGTGGAAAGACCGAGACTCTCGCACATGTGACCGATGAGATCGGACCAGGTGTCCTGTACATGACCATGCACTTTAACGAAGGTGTAAACAACCTGACCAACACCGCACTTGACCCGATGTCCAAGATGCCGGAACTCAAGCACTGTGCTGTGAAAGTTGAGAAAATGGGAGGGAACTAAGATGGCAGCAAAAGGAGATATGATCTATGCCTGGACAACTGACAGCGGTGTTGCCAAGAAGGCAGAGTGTGGTGGTGCAGTAACGACCCTGCTCAAATACGCACTCGAAAACAAGATCGTTGATGTTGTTGTCGCAGTCAAGAAGGGATTTGACCTGTATGATGCCGTTCCCGTTGCTATAACCGATGCAAAGGATCTTGACCAGACCGCCGGTTCCCTGCACTGTGGTACCCTGCTCATGTCAACCTTCATCCAGAAATACCTGGACGGGGCAAAGAATATGAAAGTGGGTGTCGTCGTCAAGGGTTGCGACCTCATGAGCCTTATCGAACTTGGAAAGCGAAATGAAGTCAACATGAACAATGTCCTTACCATCGGTGTAAACTGTGGTGGTTCTGTAAATCCAATTCAGGGCCGGAAGATGATCAAGGAGAAGTTCGGTGTTGATCCAGACAAGGTTACCAAGGAAGAGATCGACAAGGGTCAGTTCATCATTGAGTATGAAGGCGGACACAAGGGCATCAAGATCGATGAACTTGAAGATGAGGGCTTTGGACGCCGAAGCAACTGCCGCCGGTGCAAGTACAAAATCCCCCGCCAGGCAGACCTTGCCTGTGGAAACTGGGGAGTTATCGGGGAGAAAGCAGGAAAGGCAACCTTTGTTGAAGTATGCAGTGACAAGGGTGCTGACCTCGTCTCAAAGGCAGTTTCCGCTAAGAAACTGGAAACCAGTGCTGCTGATCCAAAGGGAATTGAGATCAGGGGCAAGACCGAGGGAGCCATGCTCAAACTCGGTGAAAAGTGGCGCAAGAAGGAGTTTACCGCACTTCGTGACAACCTCTGGGACTTCATCAACGCAGAAACATCCCGGTGTATCAAGTGTTACTCCTGTATTGAGAAGTGTCCGGTCTGTATCTCCACACCATTTGAGGGAAGACCAGAATCATATATGGTCAGACCGGGGTATATTCCATCAGACCCGATGTTCCACCTTCGCCGGTTTGCTTCCATCTCTGACAGCTGTGTGAACTGTGGTCAGTGTGAGGAACTCTGTCCGGTTGAGATCCCACTTGCCCTCATCTCTCATGCCATCAGAGTTGAAGGGGATAATGCATACGTTCCAAAGCTCGGGGCTGCCCCCTATAAGAACTAATTATCCTTTTTTTCATTCTCATCTTTTTGTCTGATAATTGTGTATTCAGCGGGGTCAAATCTGACCTCCACCACTAAGCACCAATTTTTCGAATAATTTCGCCATCTTTATATTATAATCCGGAGCAATACTTCTCTGCATTGTGATCAGGGGGGTGTGCGAAAACACCCATGGACATATTCGGGTTGTCCATTCCTGTGTGCCTGGTTGCAAAAACGCATGCATTACCTGATGAGCGTATGCTCTATCTGCAAAGATTGGTATCTTTCACCAGCTAAACTCGGGTGAAATATGAGTGAAAATACAGAAATGATGAAATATGTGGCAACCACCTGCCCGTACTGTGGCGTTGGTTGTACATTAAACCTGGTTGTGAGTAATGGAAAGGTTGTCGGTGTTGAACCAAACCAGAGATCGCCCATCAATGAAGGAAAACTCTGTCCAAAAGGAGTTACCTGTTGGGAGCATGTCCACAGCCCTGACCGCCTGACTACCCCCCTGGTCAAAAAAGACGGTAAATTTGTTGAGGCATCATGGGATGAGGCACTTGACCTCGTTGCAAAGAACCTCAAGACAATCTATGACAAGAACGGTCCAAAGGGACTCGGATTCCAGACCTCATGCAGAACGGTCAATGAAGACTGTTATATATTCCAGAAGTTTGCACGAGTCGGATTTAAGACCAATAACGTTGACAATTGTGCCCGTATCTGTCACGGACCCTCTGTTGCAGGTCTCTCACTCTCATTTGGTTCAGGTGCAGCAACAAACGGCTTTGAAGATGCACTGAACGCTGACTTAATTCTTATCTGGGGTTCAAATGCAGTAGAAGCACACCCCCTTGCAGGCCGCCGGATTGCACAGGCAAAGAAGAGAGGTATCCCGATTATTGCAGTCGACCCACGGTATACCATGACCGCCCGTCTGGCCGATACCTATGTGCGGTTTAACCCGTCAACCCACATCGCCCTTGCAAACTCCATGATGTACTGGATCATCAAGGAAGGCCTGGAAGACAAAAAATTCATCCAAGACCGGGTGAACGGCTTTGATGATCTCAAGAAAACTGTTGAAGCCTACGCTGATGCAGAATCAATCCATGGTGTTCCCCTTGATGTTGTAAAGGACATGGCATTCAGATATGCAAAGGCAAAGAATGCAGTCATCATCTACTGTCTTGGTATCA
>CAYWHV010000160.1:0-6086 GCA_964458045.1 uncultured Methanospirillum sp. | reverse complement strand
GAATGAGTGGGATTAAAAAAATCTTACCGGTATTTCCCCCGGCAAGCTCTGGTTCATTTGAAATTGTTAAGGATGAACCGACGATGGGTGCAGTTTCTGACAGTTCATGGAAGACAAAGCTCTCCACTGACCTCTTGCAGCTCCTTGATGATACCTACCTCTCCCCCGGTCAGTCACGGGCTGATATGATGGCGCTCATGGAAAAGACCGGAGAAGTGAGGATTGAGGATACTGATATTGAGGTCCGGATATCGGCAAAGACAAAACCATCCTTTTCACCGTCCTCATTTTTGGATTATTTCTCCTCACCGGTGGTTGATTCAGTATATGGACGGATCGGGGGATGGATACGGGCAGATAATATCACTCGTCTTGCCATGCAGGAAGGTATCCTCTCTCTGGTCGTCCAGATACCTCCCCGGACATCCAAAATAACGACCGAGGGAGACTATCTGCTCGGGACACGGGAATTTCGGAATATGTCCGGATTGTCAGGGGACGGAGTCAGGGTCGGGGTTATCTCTGACGGAGTTGACGGGCTTGAAGGCCTCAGGAGACTTGGAGAACTGCCTGATATTGAAGTCATATCTGATACCGTCGGTGGTGATGAAGGACTTGCCATGCTGCAGATTATTCATGATATCGCTCCGAATGCAACGCTCCTCTTTCATGACCGGGGATCAAGCCAGATAGAATTTGTCCGTGCCCTGGATCAGCTGATTATTCATGGTTGCGACATCATTTGCGATGATATCACCTATGTGGAACCGTTTTTTGAGGACGGGTATATCAGCCAGAATATTATCGACCGGGTCCTCTCGTATAATGTTTTGTATATAACCGCCGCAGGGAATTTTGCAAAGGAACACTACCAGGCCCCCTTTCACGGATATGAGGATCAGGGATACCTGTGGCAGGACTTTCAGGGATTATCCGGACGTGATATGAAGTTCACCGTTCCTTCAGGACTTGCCGGCCATGTCATCCTGCAATGGGATGACCGATTTGGCTCATCAGTTAATAATTATGATCTCTTCCTCTATGACGACTCAGGCCGGGAGATAGCGAGAAGTGTAAATCTTCAGGATGGAGATGACGATCCCATGGAGTGGGTCAGATTCGTAAATTCTGCTGACAGGCCACGGGAGTTCACTGTGAAGGTTGTCCAGGCAGCAGCGGAAGACGCCCTTTTAGAGATCTATGTCCTTCCCCTTTCTGGCAGATCGGTTGAGCTTGATCCCTATACTCCTGAAGATTCTGTGTTTGGGCAGCAGGCGGTAAAACAAGCCCTGGTTGTGGGAGCTGCGGCACCGGGTGGGAAAAACATCACCGTTCAGAATTATTCCTCCCGTGGACCGGCTCTAATCAGATATCCTGTGTATGAACTCAGAAAAAAACCTGACCTTGTTGCGCCGGATCACATCACGGTTCTGACCGGTTCAATGCAGCAGGCAGTCTTTACCGGGACCAGTGCAGCCGCACCCCATATCGCGGGTCTGGCAGCTCTTGTCATGTCCGGGTCTCCGGGCATCAAAGAGAGTGAAGTCAGGAAGATAATCCTGAATGCAACCGGCACCTCTGCTGATGATTGGAATGCTACGTATGGCCGGGGGATGCCGGTTGCCTCAAACCTGTCACTTTCAGAAAATGCGACCAGTAAGAGTTGGTATCCGGTGATGAATGGGTGCAGTTTTGAGCCCAGGAGTAATGATGTGGCTGAGAAAATATTCCTCTATACTGGCTGGAACATGGTATCAATTCCCTATCCGCTAGCCAGGGGGAATGAAACTGCACGGATCTTTGAACCAGTTCAGACAGCCTGTCATTCCATCTGGCGCTATAATCCGGCTGGAGGGTTCTGGAGTGCGGTTCGCCCTGATGACCAGCTTCTTCAGATGGATGTGGTCTGGGTATACTCAGAAATTGAGGCTGGTATCAATCTTCATTTTGATACAACCGGGAGCAACCAGACGGTGAAGCAGCTGCATCCGGGGTGGAATCCGGTCGGGGTGCCTGGGCGGGAAAGTATCACTGCTCGTGACCTTCTCTCGCCGCTTACTGATTCATGGACCACGGTTTTGGTATTTGATCCCAAGACCCAGGAATTTCGGCCCTCCATCATAAATGGTGGATCAGGGACATATTCTTCATCGCGGTTATTATATCCGTCAGAAGGATGGTGGATCTATATGAACCGGCCTGGAATTATGCTTCCCGGGTGCTGACAAATCAGAGGGTTTTTGTCTCCCTGATACAGATGATGAAGTACTCGGGCAGTATACATGGTGGGGCTTAGGTTAGGTTGCCTGAAAAAGAGCGGATGCTTTTTAAAACCAATGATGATGGGGTTCATTGGCATTCTCTTATTGTGTGGGCTTATAAGTCCGGTCTCGGGCGCTGATAGTGGTGATGTTCGTCTTATTGTGTATGCTGCTCCAAATGAAACCGGCGGATATGAACCGGTTCCTCCTGACGTCCCGCTTGTGGAGAATGTCACCTATTCTCTCCGGTCTCCTCTTCTCGGTTTTGTCACGGTTGATACCGACCCGAATGAAACCGAATATATCACGAATGAACTGTTAAACCTGCCCTGGGTCCATGAAATTGAACCTGATGCACAGCGCAAGTCCGGGTCGGTCACGAAAGATGAACTGATCACCAATAGTTCTCCTGACCAGTGGGCTCTTGTCAGGACCGGTGTGGATACCGTCAGGCGGTCCGGGGCGAATACTTCAATATGCAAAGTTGCGGTCATTAATACCGGGGCAGATATTACGCATCCGGATGCCGGAACCTTTGACCGGGGATATGACTGGGCAGGTCAGGACAGCAGGCCTGAAGATTTGGATGGGTATGGGACAGCCCTCTGTGGGATCATCTCCCTGATTGCAGGGAATATATCTCATAATTCAACGAACTCTTCACTCATCTTAATTCCTGAGCGAATCGGGGTAACCGGTACTGATCTGTATGCATCCCGTTCTGCTCTTGCTATTGTTCATGCAACCGATGCCGGTGCTGATATAATCCTTATGGGATATGGCGGGACTGAACCCTCACGGGCAGAAGACCGGGCCATTGCCTATGCAAAGGAACATGGGGTTCTTCTCATCGCACCGGCCGGTGATGAGGATTCCAACACCATGCATTATCCTTCTGATCATTTCGACGTTATTTCGGTCGGTTCAGTAGCAAAAACAGACGGGCTGTCATACTTTTCCAATTATGGGATTTATAACGAACTTGTCGCACCAGGCGAGGATATTATCACTCCCTGTCTGAACCGATCCTATTGCCGGGGAACCGGGACAGGATTTGCGGCTGCAGAAGTAGCCGGGGTTGCAGCCCTCATAAAAAATGCGTATCCGGGAATGAGTTCAGAAGAGATCCGCTCTCTTCTCCAGTCATCAGCGACCGACCTTGGTAGAACCGGACGTGATATTTACTATGGTTATGGTCTCCTGAATGCTCCGGCTGCGATGAAAGCAGCTGAGGACCTGACGTTACAGAAGACGCTTATCGCATTTAATTCGGGGAATAGTTCCCGTGAGATGAGACGAGCCCTCGGTTCAGGAAATTCAACCCTTCATGAGCTGCAGCTTGTGCCTGGTTGGAACTTTGTCTCAATCCCTGCTCCGCTTCGGTCGCAGAAGACCTGTCGTGATCTCTTCTCAAAGGTCAACACTGATGGTCATACCGTATGGACCTATAAAGGGGCCGGATGGACAGCGCAAAATCCCGAAACATCCCCAGAGCCTCTGGATGGTCTCCTGGTGTACTCCGATTCACCAACATCTGTGCCCCTTGTTCTTAATATGAACGCAAATAGCACAAAAACTGTGGAAAAGGGATGGAACCTTGCCGGATCACCATTCCTGAAAGAGACCCCTGCCCGTGACCTTCTTTCCTCAAATAAATCATCCTGGGTGAGTATTCTTCCCTTTAATGTATCCACACAACAGTATGATCCGGCCATCATCAGTGGAGCTGAGGGAAGATTCTCTGATACCCGGAATATATCTCCCTTTACCTCGTTCTGGATCTTCATGGATACGAACGGAACGTTTATTCGGTCATCAGGGGTATAAAATATTTGATCTGCAGGAGAATTGAGCACAATGGTCCAGCTCGGTGAACGGTTTTTATATGCATTTGAGATAACCGGAGCATGCATCATCGGTCTGATATTTATTGGTATGGCCCTCACGTCAGAATCGGCTGACATGGCCTGGAAACTGGTGATTGCTGCAGTCCTCTGTTTTAGTATCGCCCTGTTCTTTGGGGTGATGTATATAACGAATAATAAGGAACGAGAGAGAAGAAAATTCAAAATGTGAACGTTATCTGCAAAAAAAAGGTTAGATGATGATTGCTGCAGATGTCTTATCTTTTTCTTCGTCGAAATCGACAACAACTGCCTCAGTGGTCAGGAGCATTCCTGAAATTGATGCTGCATTCTGAAGACCGGATCTGACAACCTTTGTCGGGTCAAGAACTCCTGCCTGGAGAAGATCCTCATATGAGTCGGTCTTTGCATTGTATCCGTAGGTCTCGCTTGGATTGTTCTTGATCATAGCGATGACTTCGGCTCCCTCACGACCTGCATTGTCTGCAATCTGGCGGAGTGGCTCTTCAAGAGAACGCTTTACAATGTTGACACCGATCATCTGTTCCGGGTCAGCCTTCAGGGCGTCAAGTGCCTTGGTTGCACGGAAGAGGGTAACTCCACCACCGGCGACATAGCCTTCCTCGACTGCTGCCTTGGTTGCGTTGAGTGCGTCATCGATACGCATCTTCTTCTCCTTGACTTCGGTCTCGGTTGCAGCTCCTGCCTTGATGACTGCGACACCACCGGAGAGTTTTGCAAGACGGCTCTGGAGAGTGGTCTTGTCGTACTTCTTCTCGGTGATGTTGAGCTGGGACTCGATCAGTTTCTTGCGGGTGTCGATGTCAGCTTTTGTACCCTTGCCGCCTACGACGGTGGTCTTGTCCTGGTCAACCTTAATGGTCCGTGCCTGGCCAAGCATGTCAAGAGTGACATCCTCGATTGCAAGGTTCCGCTCTTCGCTGATGACGGTTCCGCCGGTGAGGATTGCTATGTCCTGGAGGACTTCCTTTCTGACATCTCCGAATTCCGGTGCCTTGACTGCACAGACCTTGATGGCTCCACGGATGATGTTCAGGATAAGAGCGGTCTGGGCTTCTCCGTCCACATCGTCTGCGATGATAAGGAGTGGCTTTCCGGTCTGGGCGATCATCTCAAGGGCCGGGATTAAGGTCTTCAGGCTTGAGATCTTCCGGTCGGTGATGAGGATATATGGCTCTTCAAACTCGACGACACGGCGTTCCTGGTCGGTGACCATGTAGGGTGAGATGTACCCGCGGTCAAACTGCATACCTTCGACATGCTCAAGACTGGTCTCAAGGGTCTTTGAATTCTCAACGGTGATGACACCATTGTATCCGACCTTGTCCATGGCCTCTGAAATCAGGTTACCGATCTCCTCATCATTGTTTGCAGAGATGATTGCAATACGGTTGATGGTCTCCTTGTCCTTGACTTCTATGCTCTTTGCCTTGATGGAAGCGACTGCAGTCTCGACCGCTTTCATGATACCCTTCTTGATCTCAATTGGGTTTGCACCGGCGGTGATATTCTTGATACCCTCGGTGATCATGGACTGTGCAAGCACAGTTGCGGTAGTGGTTCCATCTCCGGTGGTGTCCTGGGTCTTGGAAGCGACTTCCTTGATGAGTTTTGCACCAACATTCTCGAACTTGTCC
Source organism: uncultured Methanospirillum sp. (assembly GCA_964458045.1). GTDB lineage: Archaea > Halobacteriota > Methanomicrobia > Methanomicrobiales > Methanospirillaceae > Methanospirillum. Next base: position 302 of record CAYWHV010000160.1, on the reverse strand, counting down.
TTGAGTTCGATCTCTTTTGCGATGGTTACTCCATCGTTCGTGACGACCGGGCCGCCTGCCTTGTCAAGAACAACATATCTTCCCTTTGGTCCGAGGGTGATCTTTACGGTATTGGCTACTTTATTAACGCCGTCAAGGAGTGCATGACGGGCGTTTTCATTGAACATGAGTTGTTTTGCTGACATGAATGACACCTAGTTCATTTTTGCAACGATATTTTTAAACTCGACAATAACATAGTCTTCCTTATCAAGTTCAACTTCTTCCTGGCTGTATCCACCATAGAGGATGATGTCTCCTGG
>CAYWHV010000159.1:0-6091 GCA_964458045.1 uncultured Methanospirillum sp. | reverse complement strand
TCCGTGAATGCGGAGAAGAGGGAAAAGGTGCGAGATTTGAGATAATCGTGCCGGATGGGAAGTATCGGGGCAAAAATTCTATTCTGTAAAGAACTCCAAAGGGCCTTCAATAATAATTTCAATCTTTATATTTAATACAACAATATCTATTGTCAGCAATAATAATTTCGACACATATTTATGTAAAATAAGATAATTAGGAATTACATGAAATGTAAAATAAGTTTAATGAGTTATTTTCTCATTGTTTTTGTGATTTTTGGATTTTTATGTCTTACTGCATGTGCAGATGATGAAAATACGGTTTCCACTGACGCGGATTCTTTATCTGCAGATCTTTCTGTTCCGGTCCCTGGAGTCACAGTCTATAAAAATGGACCTTCCGGATATTCCTTACATCAACCAGATGAACTTGTTGCAACAGTGAGTGAGTATGCTGGACATGATGTTGTGATGTTTTTGAGTGATAATCAATCAGTACTCACCATCGATGCAATGAAGTCTAACCTTACATTAGATGAATTAATTAGTGATCAGAAAAGTAAAATTGAGACGAAAGATAATTATCAGTTGATATCTGAAGGAGAAACCACCCTTAGTGGAGAACCTGCCTATTCTATTGAATTTAAGTATACAGATGAAATCGGAACTGAAAAGACCGTTGATCAGATAATGTGTGTCAACAGAGATTTTGAATATATTATTCAAGAGGATAAGACCAGTGGTGATGAAGCAATTGCTCTTATGGCTGGTGATATGATCTCTTCATTTGAGTTTGTTCCAATTGAGGAAGATACTATCTCTAAGATGATAAAATCAAAAATGAAACAGATGCAGGCACCAGATAAAGGTTATAGAAGAAGTTCCTATAGTTATACTTCGTATCAGTACTATAGCTGGGATTATTATTATGACTGGTGCTATTGTAGTACTTCATACATAAATTACTACTGCTGGTGCTGGTAAATCTTTTACCCTGCCTGGGAAAAAGATGAATCCCTTTTTAATCACTTTTCTTCTTTCAACATTATCCGAAAAATTCGGTGAGTATCATGAATAATAAAACCAGGAAGATATTCTTTATCACGCTCTTGTTATGTTTATTTGTAGTTTTTGGACAAGGAGATATTGTCACAAAAAACCTGAAAAATGAATCCAATGGGACAGTTCTGGCCTTGTATGTTATAGGAAGTGATCTTGAATATGATGCAGAAAATCCAACACCGGGTGGACCAGCGTCAGAAGATCTTAAAGAGATTGTTACCGGGTATGGTGAAGGTACTGAAGGCCTTGATGTAATAATCGGGTTTGGGGGATCATTAAAACCCGGGTGGCAGGGAATGACTATTGTCACTCCGGAAATGATACGGGATGATATTGAGGATGGTGATCTCTCAGGAAACTCTTCATTCCTTAGTCGTGATGAAAATGCAAACATGGCTGATCCAAACACCCTCACTCAATTTTTGAATTTTGTATCTGAAAACTCTCCAGGGAAAAGAATACTTCTTGTTTTTTGGGATCATGGTGGTGCTTGGTACGGATTTGGACACGATGAAAACCATATCGATCCGATAACAGGCTCTCCTCACATGCTATCATTAGATGAAATAAAAGTTTCATTAACTGATGCTGATCTTTATTATGATCTGATAGGATTTGATGCATGTCTCATGGCATCTCTTGAGGTTGCTTCAACAGTGGCTCCATTTAGTAAAATTCTTGTTGCTTCTGAAGATAATGAACCTGGATTTGGGTGGGATTGGGTAAATATTCTTCACACTCTTGTTGAAAACCCTCATATTCCTGTTGAAGATCTGGGAAAAGTTATCGTCAATTCATATCTTGACAATCCAAATCACATATTTGAGCCTAAAACATTGTCAGTAGTTAACCTGGATGAAATACAAGATTTGTCAGAATCCTTTGATAAATTTTCAGAAAATCTCGAAGAAAAAGTCACGGACCCAATTATCTTGGATAACTTATCTGCTGCAACGTTGACTGTCCGTCCATTTGGAGCAACGGTAATGAAGAGTGGTGATACGTTTGAGTATACGGTAGACTTATTAGATTATCTCAAGTCCATCAAGCGTTATAATCCTTCGCTATCAGAGGAAGTTGATCCAATAATTGAAAAAGTTAATAATACTGTATTATATGCCCGAGAAGATGGTAGCAGGCCTCATTCTAATGGTATTTCAATATACTCCCCATATAATGCACTTCTTGTATCAGAAAATAAGGCCGATCGTCCTGAAGTTCAGAAATTTGCTGGATTTACGTCATTTTTAGAAAAAATGATATTAGAGCTGAAAAAAGACACCCGAAAAATCCCAGAGATTATTGAAGACAGATCCGGGTATACTGTTCCTGAAAATAGTACTGTTACCGTAGAATTGACTTATATTATGTATACGAATTCATCAATGATTGTCCTTGGTACTGAACCTGCATATCCGGATAAACCTGGTCACTATCCACATCCGAAGTGGGGAGGATGGGCTATCCAATGGCAAAATTCTGATACTGGTGAAAGTCTGGAAGTCCCGGCTACTTTTTTCGGCTATACGACAACAGGAAAAGAATGGTACAAAGCATATGGTATCGTAACGAGAGATGGGTTTTCTAAAAATCTACAATTTGATTTTTATTTTGAACCACATACCGGAGAAATTACCTATTACATTACCCCCTATACCCAAGTTGGAAAACGCCCGGTATATGAAAGAAAAGTCTGGAAGATGTTACCCGGTGATATTTTAACTATGATGGCTACTCATCGGCTTGCGGGCTCTGGGTCTGAACGTTTTGACGAATACGGATCAATCACGTGGACTGAAACTACTGACATCGGATATGGGATGCTGCCGTGTGGGCATAAATATTCAATAATATTCGATGTAAGAGATGTAACCAGAAAAATAATTTATCATTATTATAATGATATTGATGTGCCCTGTCTGAATGAAACTGAGAGTTCTGATTCCCTTTGAACTCCCTTTTTGGAAAGAAACATGACAACTCGTAAAGAAAGAAGGGATTTTGTTCCTTCCAGCAGACATAAGATTTGTCCAGATAATTTCCATTCTCCTTTATTCTTATTTTTCACAATATTTTCCATTTTTTTTGCATGTTCAATGGTTACGCTGGTTTCCGCATCAGAAACCCCTGCCACGGTATTAGGTGTATACATGGTCGGGAGCGATCTGGAGCATGAACCCGGATTAACTGATGAAGAAAATTCTATACGAAAGGAACTTGCAACGAAGGATATTCGGGAAATGGTCCTTGGATGGGGCGAAGGTTCATCTGACCTTGATATAGTTGTCGCATATGGGGGTTCTCAAAAAGAAGGATGGGCTGGAATCACCCTTGCATCAATCGATATGTTAAAAGCGGATGATTATGATGGAGTCATTGGGAATTCAGATAAGGACAATATTTATAAAAAAGAACTGAGTATGACTTCAAAAGAAGGTCTTCAGGATTTTCTTTTATATTTATCCGATACTTATCCAGATAGCAGAAAAATGGTTATCCTGTGGGATCACGGCTCCTCTTATTTTGGATTTGGAAAAGATCCAATTACTGAAACTCGGATAAGCGTTCCGGATATGAAGGATGCATTCTCAAATTCCCAAGGAAAATTTAACCTGATTGGATTTGATGCATGTTCTATGGCAGATATAGAGGTAATCCGGTTATTATATCCATTTGGTGACTATTACCTGGCATCTGAAGACATTGAACCTGAACATGGATGGGATTATTATTCCATAGTTTCTAGTCTGGTTCAGAATCCTGACATGGATATGGTAACTTTTGGGGAATTGGTTATTGAATCATATTTGAATAATCCAAATCATCAACAAGGCTCTCTGACACTTTCTTTAATAGATTTGAATAAAACGAATGACTTTTTCACTGCATTTGATAAATTCACATCAAAACTAAATGATTTATCTTCTGATCCTTCCCGATACCCAGAAATTTCACAAATGATAGGGCGGTTGAATGGCATCGGGGTAGCGAAGGATTCAGATGGAAATGACATTGAATTAATGGTTGATCTGTATTCATTTATAAAAATTGCACATGAAGAGATTGATGAAGATCTCGATTCGATAAATCTTTTGTCTGTCCTAGAGGATTTTATAATTTTTGAAAAGCATGATACACAAACCAGCCAGATGTACGGAATTGGAATTTTTCCCCCGATGATGGCGACACATCCATCAGTTTCTGATTCAGTTTCTTCAAACACCATTCTGGATTTATCTAACTCTTGGATTGGGTTTTTAACGACTTTTACAGAGCGATTAAAAAGTGATTATTCACCTCCTGAAATTGAAAAGACTGAAGAGGGATTTTTGGTACATGAAGATGGATATGTGCTTATCACAAATCTTTTTCTCCAGAATCGACCTGATGGCACCAAAGTCATTCTTGGCCAGGAACCTTCATTTGTCGAAGATTTTAATCACGTGTTCCTACCCGAATGGGGAGGTACCACAACCTACCTATCTGATGGAAAAACCTCTTCATTACTTCCGGTCTATTATGTTGATACGACTGATGAGGGAGTCCAGCTCTATTATGCATGGGGTTTTATTGGCCAGGGGAATCCGCGTAAATATTCAAAAATGCGGATGGATATCTGGTATGATCAAAATACCTATGGTTTAACATGGAGGATAAGGCCCTATACGATTCTTAGCAATGGGAATCAGGAATTTGAAAGGTCTGCAACCCTCTACCCCGGTGATGAAATAATTGTTTTTTCAGTTATTCAGAATCCTGATGAGTCTCATGACTTTCAGGAGGTAGGAAAGGTAATTTGGAGTGAGAAGATGGAAATTGTTCACCAGCCATTACCTGATGGAGAATATGGGGTCCAGATTGTTGCTACAGATCTTGCTGGAAATAGTAATTATTCTGATATTATTCCATATTCTGTTCCAGGGTGATTATTGCATATTGAAAAACAGGTTATGATAAAAATAATGGGGAAAAAATGAAGAAAATAATTTCATATGGAAATTGCATCCTGATTGTGATTATTATTATAAGCATGGTTATTCCAGTTGTTGGAATCACTAGTTGCGGACCATCTAAAGGCCTTATTTCTGGAATGACTCTGACATCAACATATATTGCACCAACAGGCACCATTTTAGAAAAACCTGGGATGATTGATGATGAAAAGGAAGTGGTTCAATCACAGGTTGATTCTTCAGATTTCATATCAATTGGGAATAATCTGGTTCTCTCACAAAAATATCCGGAAGCATTAACTGCATATGATCAAGCTCTTAAAGTAAATCCAGACAATCCAGATGCCTGGAATGGAAAAATGTCTGCTTTATTATATCTTGAAAAATATGAAGATGTTTTAGATCTTTTTTCAGACGCTCAACAAATAATACCTGATGATTATGGTATTTGGATTAATAAAGGACGAGCAGAATATTATTTACATGAGTATCAAAAAGCAATAAGTTCTGCTGATGAATCTCTTAAAATAAAAACTGATAATATTGATGCCTTAATTTTAAAAGCAGATTGTCTCTCATTTAATCCTTCATCAGCATCAGATCTGGAAACTGCGTTAGAGATTACCGATTACATTCTTTCCAAATATCCGAATAATGAAGACATTTGGTATGCCCGAGGGAATGTTTATTATTCTAATGGGGAATACAAAAAAGCATTCGAAGCATATGAAAAAGATGTAAAATATTATCCTGATCGTATCTGTTCACATTTTTACATCGTTAAGATGCTCATTGATGAAGGAAAATCTGATGAAGCTATGAAGGCTTTGTCGCGGATGACGGATAGTTTTCCGAATAAAGGTAATGATGTTTTCGATCCAACCGGAGAGGTTTTCGCCCTGATTAAATTTATCATTAAGGAAACTCCAGATATTGAACTTACTGATACCCTTCCGTATTGGGAATGGGCATTTAGTCACACTAATGAGCCAGAATCTAGGTGGAGTAGTGTCAATTCTGCTTTGACTCATTACATTTCTGGAGATATTGGTTCGCTTGATTCAATCAACAGTATTGTTGAACCTCTTCTCTTA
>CAYWHV010000158.1:3956-6108 GCA_964458045.1 uncultured Methanospirillum sp. | reverse complement strand
TGTGTACCTGCTCTGAAATCCTGACGTTTTCAGGGGTTTCAGAAAATGAAGCAAGTGTCAGGATGACACTTAATGGATTTCTTATCCGGTCGTTTAAAATTGCAAACTGTTCAATATTTCGATTGATCTGTTCAAATGCATTCTTTTGAAGTTGCCTGATCTTTACCCGGTCTGAAATGTCGCGTGAGATCTGAATTATGAAATCTTCGGTTTGAATGGTTACTTTCAAAGCCGTTATCTCAACCGGGATTATCTCTCCATCTTTCGAGACTTCAGAAAATTCTGCAGTCTGAACCGTCTTCACTTTAAAATTCTTGATAAATGACAAAAATCTTCCAAATACTTCCGGAGGAATGATATCTGCAGGTGACAGTGTTAACAGTTCTTTCTGCGTGTATCCAAGTCTTTTAACGGAAGATGAATTTGTTTCTATAAATCGTCCTGGATAACCGGTCTCATCAACCTGATACATGGTAACTGAGTCAAACAAGTTTTCGAAAATTGTTCGAAACCGTTCCTCTGTTCGGAACAGTATTTCTTCTGTCTTCTTCCATCTCGTGATCTTCCTGAAATAGCCCATTTTCCAGGGAAAACTTGGATTGTTTCCCTCCTGTATCGAAAACTCCACTGAATGTCCCTTTCCTGGTCCGGATAAAATATGGATGTCCTGATTGGTACGATTTGATGAAGTGAGATTGAATACATCTGGGGAGGGTATCTCTGCAGTTCTAATCACCGGAAGGACCCCTTCTTCTATGAATGTATCAAATCTTTTACCGATGAAATCCTCATCGGTAACTGGAAATAACTGAAAAATTCCTTTATTCAGGTGACAGATGATATCTGATTTGTTCAGGATTACAATGCCATCCTCTATCCCGGAGGTGAGCTCATACCAGATCTGATACAAACTCTCTGATGGGTGCATATGTCATAAAATATTTGTGACTGAATCTATATAGGAACATCTATTCCACCATAATATAAATAATAGATTTCAGGGATTCTGATACCTGCATCTTTATGCTTCCATTCTCGTATATGGATACGGATACAATATGGCGTCACCTGATCTTGAGAATGATCTCCTCTATACGCTCAAAAAAGAAGCAGGGTCTGCTCTTCCCATTGATATCTGGTATGAAGGAGAAACTTGGGTTTTTCATCCGGTTGGCTCTATCGACACCACGACATCAGCAGATCTTGAAGGAACACTGATGGAAGGTATTGCTCAGGGAATGCGATGGATTATTCTTGACCTGACCGATGTGCGGTATGTATCAAGTGCTGGATTGAGAGTATTTATTGCAGCAGCCAAGACCCTGAAAAAGGAGAATGGAGAGATCCGGCTTTCAACACCAAATAAGAATGTATCTGAAGTTCTCCGGTTATCAGGGTTACTAAAATTTTTAAAAGTGTATCCTGATAATGCTGCAGCAATCCAGTCATTTACACCGAAATAAAAAATGGGTGTAAAACCCATATCCAAATCACACTTTCCCAGCATCATGCAGGAATTCAAAATCAATATGACCGTTGTAGGGGTCGGTTTTTATCAATTTCACGATCACTTTTTGCCCAACTTTAAGACCGGATTCTTTTCTCATTACTCTTCCTTCTGCAGGAGGGCTGATGAGTCTGACATATGTACCTTTTTCTGACGCACCGGTTACAAATCCCTCAAAGGTCTCTCCAATCCTCGGTTTCAGGAGGACTGCTGCGGCTGATTTTCTCATAAACCGCTCAACCTTGTTTGCTGCCTTTTCCCGACCAGAGAGCCATTCGGCTTTCTCATCTAGTTCCCTGATATGATAGGGCGATTTTATTCCCAGAAGAACTGATTTTATGAGTCGCTGGATAATCAGGTCAACGTATCTCCGGTTGGGAGCAGTGCCATGCGTGTAATCGGTGACTGCAAGGGCAAAGTGTCCGATAGGAGTCTTACCGGGGATAAATGGAACATATTCTCCTGAACCCATGAGTTTTACCACCGTGAGAGAGAGATCTGGGAATCGTTCAGGATCTGCTTCCCGTTGTTTTGTCAGGAAGGATGAGAGAGATTTTGCATCTGGATTGAAGGGGAGTTTCTCTCCATATTTCGCAGCAACAAGCCGAATCTCCTCCCAGTACTTGGGCACCCTGACGACCCGTT
>CAYWHV010000158.1:0-3946 GCA_964458045.1 uncultured Methanospirillum sp. | reverse complement strand
CGTGCAGCATTTTGTTCCTGGATTACCAGGTCAGTGACTGTTTCACCATCAGATACCACCTGTGCCTCAAGGGTTTCAAGGTCCAGGGCACCCTGTTTTCTTCGATGTGCACGAAGGCGTATCGCAGCTTCATTTTGCAGTTCCAGTTGTTTTTTCAGACCCTCTGTCTCTGCAACTCGCGGTGGAACCGGAATCTTGCCTTCAAACCAGTCTCCGATCTCTTCATACACAAGTTTCGCCTTATTTCGAACAATCCCCTGGTAAATATCGCCGGGTCTGACTCCTCCATCAGGAAGAACCGTGAATTCGATGATAATAGCAAAACAATCCTGACCTGGAAGGAGTGAGGTTATCCCTTTACAAAGCCGGTCGGGGAGCATATGAAAGGTAACAATCCCCGGATAGACTGATGTCCCATTATGCCCTGCATGTTTATCGATGGAGGAATTCTTTGTCACATAATGATCAACATCAGATATGGCCACTTTTACATGGATCTCACCATGTTCACCTTCTTTTACAAACTCAATCTGGTCAAGGTCTTCTGAATCCACATTGTCAATCGAGCACCAGAGAAGTCCACGAAGGTCTTTAACCCCCTTTTTGACTTTTATATGATGTTCAGGAGTTAAGTGATTTGTTTCGCGGATAACCTCACGTGAAAACCGGGGAGTAAAGCCATACCTCTCCATGGTATCCCATGAAATTGTTTTCAGATCAACATGCTGGTGTTTCATAATATAATCCTGATAGAGGAATCATACCAGGCTATAGATATCTTTTCGCATTTTTGTCAGGGCATCAGTTTTCTGTTTTCACATCCCATTATCTGGTATGAAACAATCAATCGGAAAAAAACCTGCAATTATTCCCACTCCTGTTCTCATCATTGGAACGTATGATAATACCGGGAAAGCAAATGCTATGACTGCTGCATGGGGTGGAGTCTGCAGTTCTGATCCTCTGAGTATCTCCTTTTCCGTTCAGCGGACCAGGCATACTCATCAGGCGCTACTGGAAAAGAAAGAATGCACTATAAGTATACCTTCCGCTACTCATGTGAAGGAGGCAGATTATTTTGGGGTTTCATCCGGAAGAGATCGCGATAAATTTTCGGATACAAGTCTCACCCCGGTTCGTGCACCATCCGTGAATGCCCCCTACGTTGGTGAGTTTCCCATCGTAATCGAATGCCGGATTACCAATGTAGTGGATGTCGGAGTACATGACATCTTTATCGCAGAGGTCGTGGATGTTCTGATTGATGATTCATGCATGACATCTGATGGAAAACCCGATCTGCGGGAAGCACCCTTCTTCTTTTATAATCCCCTGGATAGGTCATACTACAAGACCGGAGAATATCTGATGCAGGGATTCTCAACCGGGAATCTCTTTAAATAACTTTTTTAAAAGGAAATAATTTCGTGAAGATAGCATCCATGAATGGAAGGTCAGGAATGTGCTGGTTTTTCTTCATCGATAAAGATAGGGACATTTGAAAACAGGTTTACATCAAAAACTCCCCTGGTTGTTACCCGTAATTCTGGAATTACCGATAATGCCAGAAATGAGAGGTACATGAAGGGATCTCTGATGGCCCCACATGCTGTTGTGAGGTCATGAATCCTCTCTAAACTATTATGCACGTTTTCATACGGTAATTCTGACATTAATCCGGCAAGAGACAGCGGAAAACAGACCTCCTCATTTCCATCCCGGGCAACCATTGCTCCCTTATTCTTTACTACTGAAGCAATTGCAGAGATGATTTCACTATCACTTGTCCCGACTGCGATGATATTATGGGAGTCATGGGAAACACTTGATGCCATAGCTCCACGGGTAAGTCCAAGACCCTGGACCAGACCTACTCCGATATTATCCGGATAATACCGTGAAACAACGACAATTTTTAAGATGTCTCTTTTTAGATCAGGAATATCTTCACAAGACAGTTGTATATATTCTGCCTTTGTCCCTATCTGTCCCTCTTGTATCCGGACGACCCGTGCGGTCCCTGATCCGGTTATCCTGATATCTTCCGGAGAGGGGGTTTTTGCATGGAATGGCCATTTTTTAAGGGAATGAGTTTTTTGAGTTCTAAAATGTTCTGGGAGTACTAGTTTCCCATTTTTATAAGTGGTATGAATGGTGCATTTCTTTATATCATCAATGACACAGAAATCGGCAATGCGGCCAGGACTTATGGCACCTCGATCATATAGCCGAAACCGTTCTGCGGGTGAGAGCGTTGCCATCCTATACGCAAGTTCGGGTTCACATCCTTCTCCAATTGCTTTTCTAATACAATCATCAATATGGCCGGACGTAACCAGCATATCTGCATGCCGGTCATCAGTGCAAAAACTACAGCGGGATGATGAACATGCGTTCACCAGAGGAATGAGGGTATGCAGGTTTCGTTCAGTCGAACCTTCTCTTATGAAGAGAAACATCCCTTTCTGAATCTTTTCTACTCCTTCATTAATGACACATGTCTCATGATCGCTTTGAAGTCCGGTGGCAATATATTGATCAAGCATTGGCCCGGTGAGGTATGGAGCATGTCCGTCTCGAATAGGTGTAAGAGCGATTTTATCCATGACGAAGGGATCATGAGATAGGACACCTGGAACATTCATCATCTCTCCAAGTCCAAGGACACCCTCCTGTCCTATGAAGGGACGGAGAAGGTCTGCAGTCAGGGCAGTGGAACATTCGTCAAAAGGAGTTGCAGGAACACATGAAGGAAGCATTATCAGAATGTCCAGTGGTTGCTGCCTATGTGCCTGCAGCATGTATTCGATGCCTGCTGTTCCACACACATTTCCTATCTCATGAGGATCTGCAATAACTGTGGTGGTTCCATGCTCCATGACTAGACGTGCATATTCATACGGGGTGAGTAAAGAACTTTCGATGTGAACATGAGCATCGATAAAACCAGGGCTGACATAGGCGGATTTGAAATCAATCTCTTCTTTTCCTGAATATCCTGGTCCGGTACCGATAATTATTCCATCTCTGACTGCAAAATCCTCATTCACCCATTCACAGGTATATGGATTGAAAATAATCCCGTTTTTAAATATAATATCTGCAGATTCTTCCCATCTGGTCATAAAAAATGTATTTCCTCCTGGTTTGAATTATGGGTCAGGTAATCGAATTTATAGATATTAAGACGTTATTATCATTAAGAACTATGTTTTATTTCGACAATTATGCAGAAGGTTTTCGCAGTAAGTTCTCATTTTATACCGTTCAGATTTAATAAGGAAAAGAGAAGCAGCATTTATAAGGAAAAAAACAGAACACCATATCATGAATAAAATCCTGAATTTATTACCGATTCTAATTGTTGCCATCTGTTTCTTATATGCAGCAGGATGTACCGGGGCTTCTCATGATGAAGATTACAAGGCTCTGGTTATCGATGCCATTGAGAAGATGGATCCCCAGAATGAAAAGATTGTAAACCCCTATAAGGGCATGACAATTGATGACCTCTCGGCAATGAAGACCTTTGCAGAGCAGGCGAAGAGTTCAGCAGAACAGATGACCCTTTCTGATACGTATAAAAAATCACGGGAGTTTTTCCTTCGTGCAATGGATGCAACCATGGCAGGTGTTGATAGTCTGCAGGAAGATATTGATACAACGACCGGGAAGGTAGACAGCACGGCTCCGGCAACAAATAACTTCATTCAGGTACAGTCTGACCTTGGAAGTGCGGCAGATATCATAAAGGTTCCCAAGAAAAAGACATATTGATAAATATTCACAAAAAAAAATTTTATTTAATGAAATTTGTGTCATAGATTCTGTGCATTTATCAGAAATTTTTTTCTTTTTACCAGCCTCTGTTCCTGAGATATTCGTGTTCTCCAACCCATTCATTCATGCACTCTGCCCAGTCATCATCGACCTGCCCATCAAAAAT
>CAYWHV010000157.1:0-6163 GCA_964458045.1 uncultured Methanospirillum sp. | reverse complement strand
CAAAAAGATGATTTCAGAGGCACAGGAAAAGCGCAAAACAATTACAACCAGTGCCGAACTCGAAGCAGACAACATGATCCAGCAGGCTCATGTAGATGCTGAAGAGTTCAAAAAACAGCGGATTGCAGATGCACGGAAAGAGGCTGATAACCGTTATCAGCGGATAGTCAGTGATGGAAAGGCTGAAGCAATGGCTCTGGAAAACAAGGGGCGGCAAAATCTGCCAAAAGCAGTAGACCTGCTCGTATCACGATTCCGGGAGCAGCTCAATGTTTCAACCTGAGTCAATGAGCAGACTGCTCATCGTCGCATCCAAGCAGCAACTCGAGCCAGTCATAACTGAACTCTACCGCATGAACATCTTTCATATCGACGATTATGTTGAGAAGGGAGATGGAGAATGGGAAGGGTTCAGGATTGGAATGCCCCTTGCCGGGGCAGATGTCACATCCGCGGCACTTGTAAAAATTCGTTCAATTGCTAATGCATTTGGTATCAGCAAAGATGGTGTAAATGATGCTGAGCGTTCTTCAATTCTTGAACTGAAAAGACGGATTGAGCAGGATTTGCCTGCTATCGCCGAAGAAGTTGAGAAACTTCTCTCCAGTAAATCGAAACTGGAGTCTACAATTAAGGAATATGAGCAACGGATAGAATCATTACGTCCTTTTGTTGATGCACCTGCGCCATTGGAACTTCTGCAAGGTTATGATACCATCAGTTTCATCGCCGGATATGCAAAAGAACCGGTAAACTTGTCGATATCTCATGAAAAATGGGAAAGCTCGTCAAAAACCAGTCCCTTTACTATTCTGGCAATGAAGAACTCAGATGTTTCAACGGCAGAGAGAGAACTGCTCGATTTTCAGTTTCAAAAAGTCCAGATTCCCCAGGAAACAGGTTCTGCTTCCCAGGTGATTATGGAGTATGAACAAAAAATCACAGACCTGAACAAGGAACTTGCAGGGATCTCAGGACAGATGGAATCTATAAAAAACCGGCATGAATTTTTTCTGATGTCATCAGAGGAATTTCTTACAGGAAATGTTGAACAGGCAGAAGCACCACTGCGGTTTGCCACATCAGAACATGCATTTTCTGTAACCGGCTGGGTTCCGTCCGGTAAAGTTACAAAGGTTTTTGAAAACCTGGATAAGGTATGTGCAGGAAAAGTGTATGTCTCCGAACTTGAGGTCGAAGACTATAACGAAATGCCTCCGGTAGAATATAACAACCCGGATTTTGCACATCCGACCGAGTTATTCATGGACCTCTATTCTCGCCCCAGATATACAGAACTTGATCCGTCATTACTGATGGCCATAGTGTTTCCGATAATGTTCGGTCTGATACTGGGAGATGTCGGATACGGTATCGTTCTTCTGGTAATGTCACTCGGACTTCGTTCCCTGGTAAAGGGGAGTGAGGCCGGAATGCAGCTTGTAGCAGTCCTTCGTAACTGCAGTATCAGCAGCATTATTTTCGGGATTTTTTTCTCTGAGATATTTGGATTTACTCTTCCATGGCAGCCATTCTGGCTCTCCCGTCATATCAATATCGGTGGATCAGGCGCTGCAGAAAAGGCCGTTGAAGAGGCAACGACTCATGGAATGACAGCAGCAGCCGAGCATGTTTCGCATATTCCACAACTCCTCGTCCTTTCTATCTGGATAGGAATATTGCATATCACCCTTGCAAGACTCTGGGGAGTCCGCAATGCGGCAGTCATGGATCACGGCCACCATAAAAGTCTGAAAATGTTTGCAAACATCGGATGGATTATGGTTATGTGGGGTATCCTTATCGCAATCTGGGCCAATTTCCCGATTCCGTTGATGCCTGATTTATCAGGAACTCCGGAGATTATTGCAGGACTTAATGCCTCAGCCATCGCCGGAATTGCAATTCTGGTCATCGGTCTGGGACTTATTGCACGTGAAAATGTTCTGGATTTAATGGAAGTCCCGACAATCATCAGTAATGTACTCTCGTACACCCGACTGATTGCAGTCGGTCTTTCTTCAGTCGCTATAGCGATGGTTACAAACTTTATCGCTATCGACATGATTATCACTCCACAACTGGCAAATCTTTCAATTATCGGCATTGTTCTGATTATTGCAGGAATTGTAGTATTTCTCTTTGGTCATACCCTTAACACTGCACTTGGTGTTCTGGGTGGTGGATTGCATCCTCTTCGTCTTCACTATGTGGAATTCTTCACGAAATTTTACCGTGGTGGCGGAAAGAAATATAACCCGTTCGGAATGGTTCGAAAGTTAATTGAACAAAACTAAATTAGATAAAAATTAGGTGAAAAATTATGGCAGCAGAAACTATGACATTAGAAGTAGCACAGGCATCAGCAGCAGGAATGAAAGCAATCGGAGCAGGACTTGCAGTAGGTCTTTCCGGATTTGGTGCAGGAATAGGTGAGATGGGTATCGGTGCAGCAGCAATGGGAGCTGTCGCTGAGAATAAGGATATGTTTGGTATCGCACTGCTCTTCACCGTTCTGCCTGAAACTATCGTCATCTTCGGTCTTGTCGTTGCACTCCTTCTCATGTTCCAGTGAGTGAGGAAAAAAACATGGGACTGGACGCAGTCATTGCAGAGATAAAAGAAAAAGGACGTAGTGAAGCGGATTCCATTATCCAGACAGGGAATTCCCGCAAAGATGAGATATTGAATACTGCAAAAAAGACCGTTGATCTTACTCTTCATTCTGCCAGAGATGAAGTAGAGAAAAATCTCTCTCACATCATCTCTCAGGAAGAGGCTGCAGCTCATCTCGTTGTAAAGCGTCAGATACTCAATACCCAAAAGGACCTCATGGACCAGGTATACAAACAGGCACTTGAAAAGATTACATCAATGCCTGAATCCTTCCACGAGGAGGCAATCATTTCCCTTCTCCGAAAGGCGAAGGAAGAAATACCGAAGGGCAGAGTAAGCTGTGCAAAACGGGATGAGAATATTCTCAAAAAAGTCCTGAAAGAATCTGAATTCTCTGCATATACATTAGGATCAGTCATCGATACAGATGGCGGTATTATCGTCGAAAGCGATGACGGACAACTGCAGGTTGACTACAGTTACCGTACATTCCTCAACCAGGTCTGGGAATCAGGATTAAAAGACGCATCAGATACTCTCTTCGCTTGATCACAGGGGTTTAAAAATGGTTCAGAACAGTGGCGGCCCGGCTCCGTATATCTATGTAAGTACACGGTTACGGGTCAGGAAGGCCAAACTGCTCCCCCCCGAAGAATATCAAAGGATGCTCAACATGAGTCTTCCGGAGATTATTCGTCTGATTGGAGAGACAGAGTACCAGAAAGAAGTCGATGAACTTGGTACCTCCTTTGAAGGTATTGACCTGATTGAAGTTGCTCTTTCCTGGAATCTGGCAAAAGAATATCAGCGAGTTATTGATCTCGCTCCCGGTGCACTCAAGGAATTTACCATGGCATACCTTCGCCGGTGGGATATCTACAATGTCCTGACTATCCTCCGGGGCAAAATGCAGGGTATGAAAGAAGGCAAGATAAAGGAAGTCCTGATTCCGGCCGGTAGCCTTGACCGGAGCACCCTTGACAGGATACTCAAAGAAGACAGTTGTGAACGGGTTGCAGATGCACTCAAGACCTGGAAGATGTATCCGACCATTGCAGCAGAAATATCTGATGGTTGTGCAATCGGATCTTTTTCCAAACTTGAAAATGAGCTCTACAAGCGTCTATATGCTGATCTTCTCCAGGTTGCCAGAAAGGGAATAAAAGGAGGGGATCAGTTCCTGAAATTTGTCCAGCTTGAGATTGATGTGAAGAACATCAAGACGCTCTTTCGGATGAGGGGAGACGGATATGAAGAAGATGCTCGTGAATTTTTCATATCCGGTGCAACATTCACAGCCGAAGAACTCCAGGCTATGAACCAGATGACAAACAGGAATGAGGTAATTGATTCCCTGTTAGCGAAAATTAAAGGGAAATCAATTCAGAATGCCCTGGAAGATTTAAGAACGGAACGATCAGAGCAGGAAGTCGATGCAGAGCTTACCAGGACACAGCTTGACCGGATGGAACAGCTCTCAAAGATTAATCCATTCTCAATTCATCCAATCCTCGTCTTTCTGGAGAAGAAAAAATACGAGGTGTTCAACCTGAGAGCGCTCTCCCGAGGTAAAGAATCCCGACTATCAAGCGAGACCATTGAAAAGTACCTGGTGATATGACATGGAGATCGCAGTAATCGGTAATAGTGAATTTATCCTCGGATTCAGGCTTGCCGGAATAACAAAGACATACGCAGCGGAATCTGATGAAAAAGTTGTAGAGTATGTAAACCGGGTTTTGGACAACAATTCTATCGGTATCCTTGTTCTCAACAGCAGTGATATGGCAAAGATTCCAGTACGACTCCGCACTACCCTCGAAAACTCAGTTCACCCGACGGTTATCACACTTGGTGAGGAGGAAGGCGGCCTGTCGATGCGTGAGAGAATTAAACGATCAGTGGGTGTTGATCTGTGGAAGTAAAACGAACCAAAGGGGTTTTAAAGAGAATTGCAGGACCTGTCGTCACTGCAGTCAATCTCGACGCACACATGTATGATGTGGTAAAAGTCGGAGATGAGCAGCTGATGGGTGAGGTCATCAAGATCAAGGGTGAGGATATCATCATCCAGGTCTATGAGGATACCTCAGGCATCAAGCCGGGTGAACCGGTAGAGAACACCGGTCTCTCGCTCTCCGTTGAGCTGGGACCAGGACTTCTGACCAGTATTTATGACGGTATTCAGCGTCCGCTCGAAGTATTGGTTGAGAAGATGGGGGATTTCATCGAGCGTGGAGTTACTGCTCCCGGTCTTTCCCATGACAAGAAGTGGGACTTTAAGCCGGTTGTAAAGGCTGGTGACATGGTCTCTCCCGGAACTATTATCGGTGAAGTGCAGGAGACAAACATCCTTCATAAGGTAATGGTTCCCCCAAACGTTGAAGCAGGTACGATCAAGGATATCAAGAGCGGATCCTTCACGATTGATGAGATCATCTGTACCCTTGACAATGGGGCAGAGATCGCCATGATGCACAAGTGGCCGGTCCGTATCCCCCGTCCGGTAACAGAAAAACTCAACCCGGACATTCCGTTGATCACCGGTCAGCGTATTCTCGACGGTCTGTTCCCAATTGCAAAAGGTGGAACGGCTGCAATTCCCGGGCCATTCGGATCAGGAAAAACGGTTACCCAGCAGGCCCTTGCAAAGTGGTCTGATGCTGAGATCGTCGTATACATCGGGTGTGGAGAGCGTGGAAACGAGATGACTGAAGTTCTGACCGAATTCCCCGAACTCGAAGACCCGAAGACCGGAAAGCCACTCATGGAACGTACGGTCCTTATCGCCAACACCTCGAACATGCCGGTAGCTGCCCGTGAAGCATCTGTGTACACCGGTATCACCATCGCAGAATACTTCCGTGACATGGGATATGACGTTTCCCTGATGGCAGATTCCACCTCCCGGTGGGCAGAAGCCATGCGTGAAATTTCATCCCGTCTTGAAGAGATGCCTGGTGAAGAAGGATATCCTGCATATCTTGCAGCCCGTCTGTCTGAGTTCTATGAGCGTGCAGGCCGTGTCCATACCCTGAACAAGGATTATGGATCAGTTACGGTTATCGGGGCAGTTTCACCACCAGGTGGAGATTTCTCCGAGCCGGTTACGCAGAACACCCTTCGTATCGTCAAATGTTTCTGGGCTCTGGACGCAAAGCTCTCACAGCGGCGTCACTTCCCGGCCATCAACTGGCTGAACTCTTATTCATTGTACCTGGACACTCTGAGTCAGTACTATGATGAGAAGGTCTCTCCAGAGTGGAACCCACTTCGTACCTGGGCCATGGAAGTTCTCCAGAAAGAAGCCGAACTGCAGGAGATTGTCCAGCTCGTCGGTTCAGATGCACTGCCGGATGAGGAACAGATCACCATTGAAGTAGCCCGTATGCTTCGTGAGATCTTCCTGCAGCAGAACGCATTCGACCCGGTCGATACCTATTGTGACATGACCAAGCAGTTTGACATCCTTAAGGCAATCAGATTCTATTCTGACCAGGCATATGCAGCTCTGAAAGCTGGTGTCATGACCGCTCAGATCACTGGT
>CAYWHV010000156.1:0-6167 GCA_964458045.1 uncultured Methanospirillum sp. | reverse complement strand
TCGCCCATTTTTTCCGCATGAACCAGTCTCGTTTTATGATCTCTGCAGTGAAGTTTTTTCCAGGGAAGCCTGTGAAGCATTTATCGTGCAGCAATCAATAGGGAAGATGTGCATCGCTGGTCTGGTCTGGCAAAACCAGCTGTTTGGGTTTGTTGGGATGTGCCTTCGTCCTGATGAAGAGCTGGAGAATAGCATTGTTATCGAGTCATTTATTCGTCAGGCTTCCATAGCGATAGCCAGAAGACTTACGCAGGAGTGTCTGAACCAGAGTGAATCGCGTTTCCTGGATGTTATCGCACACATTGGTGATCCGGTCCTCATTACCGACTATGCTGGTGGAGTAACATACCTGAATCCTTCGTTTTCCTCTGAATTCGGATATACCATGGATGATATTCCCGGATGGAATACCTGGGTCCAGAAAAGTTGCTCCGATAGTAAAAACCGGGAGTTGTTGATGCATATGTATGAGCGGTTGCCTGAAACGGCATCACAGGAGATCATATGTTCAGTACAGTGCAAAGATAATTCTCTAAAAACGGTTCATGTAACGTGCATTGCATCACCTGATGGTATGAGGACCATAATTTACCGAAATAGTGTGGAGATCTCATCAGTATCTGAATCGTTTTCATGCGAATAGATGAGTATTAAAATTTTGAATATGGAACAACGTAAAGAAAGTTTACCCATTAACTATATTATCATACCATTAACAAGGATATATGAATAATGGATCCTGAAGTATTAGAATGGTTACATCAGGCTGAATATGATTATGAAGATGCTGAATACCTTTTTCAAGGAAAAAGATTTCCTAAAGCAATATTTTGTTGTCATTTGACACTTGAAAAGGGGTTGAAAGCGCTGTATCTTTATTATTTAAAGACACAACCTCCAAGAACTCATAGTCTTGAATTTTAGATCCAAACTATTCCTGGTGGAATTCCTGAAAAGTATGATAATCTAATGGATCTATTAGAGGATGTAAGCGTGAAGATACGATATCCTCCAATGCTTGAATTACTCGTCAATGATATTTCTGAAGAGACTGCACAGATGATAATTGATGATACCGGAGATTTTTTATCATGGATTCGTGGATTGAATCTTTAATACAAGATTTATCTGAAGAAATTAAAAAACAAAACATTAAGATCAATGCTATCATCATATTTGGTTCACAAATTGAAGGAACTGCAACGAACGAAAGTGATGTTGATCTTGCAATAGTTTCTTCATCGTTTATTGGAATGAGCTCACTTGATAGAAGAAAAGCAATAAAAAAACCTATCCGTCAAGTAATTGAAATATACCATAAACCAATTGATTACATTCTTCTTACTCCCGATGAGTTTGAAAACGAAATGTCTCTTCGAATGTCATTTATCCGGCAAGGTATTAATTTTCCTATTCCTGCTTGATATGAAGGCGACGTATGAAGAACTACAGTTCTTTTCATGCTCCTCTCCCTTCCCTGGTAACGATTGAAAAAATACTATTTTGCCTAACTGATAAAAGTTTCACCAGAAAGTTGAATATCACCTGATTTTGTCAAGAAACCTTATCATCAACCGGGGAAAATGTATGTTGCATCATATGATTAAGTATATTATTGGTATGTTCGGACTCCTGTTCATTCTGGGGTGTCTGGTATCTGTAGGTTCAGCACAAAAAGCGTATGACTATAACGATTACTATGGATCCTGGGGAACGAAATTAAATACGGGCTTCGATTTAAATTCCTCGTTTGATACTGAACCGGTATACGACCCAAACACCGGGTTTAGCATTACCAGCACACCTCCGGGAGCAGAGATCTTTGTCAATGGTGAAAGTGCCGGTATTACCCGCTCATTAAAGGCGAAGGAAGTAAAAGGCCTTATTCCTGGTGAGTATAACGTTACCGTCAGTTTTCCGGGATACAAGGATTATGCTGGTAACTATACGGTAAATGAGAGTGAGATCAGAAGCATTGAAGCTGTTCTTTCAAAGTTGTAAATCTGATTCATAAACTGATATCCTCTTTTTTGTATCTCTTATTGTTGACTGATTTCTCCGGTTTTGATATCTAATCTCCTATTCGAGTGAGAAAAACCATGAAGTAGTTTTTTTTCATGATAAATTTTTTCATCATGATACCATCTCAATTAATTCGCTTTCCAGGTTTTGATAAAATGGAGTTCTTTTCCATTATTCCATGTCATTTAGCAATGAACTCCGCACATGAATGTCAGGACCTAATCCGGATAACAGGAGATGTGCGTGAATTTGTGATAAAAAGGTGGGGAACTCTCAAATACTATTGAGTCACGTATACATCATATCAACAAATGATGTTGGTGAAGTCAATGATCAAATATGCCCTGTGTGTAATTTTCTTCCTTTTCATAGCAGGATGCCCGGTTTCTGCTGCTACTGATGATGATGACCAAATGGACTGGTTCAAATATTATTTTGATAATTATCTCGGGTATGGATCAACGTGGTATTATACCGGTCTTCATGCTCCAACGTTTGATTATTCTGATTTTTTCCGAGTACCCACGATTTCAAATATTCAGGATTTGGTCAAATCACCCGATGGGAATGCAAATATTGGGCAATCAAATTACTATCAAAGCACAGGATTTTTAATTACGAGTTCACCATCCGGAGCAGATGTGTATGTGAATGGTGAATATAAGGGAAAAACCCGGACATTGAATTCATTGAAAGTTTTTGGTCTGGAGTTTGGTGCCAATGAACTTGTCCTCAAATATCCGGGGTATCATGATTATAAACGATCCTTCACCCTGTTCCACGATGAGGTTCTGAATATAAAAGCGGTTTTGGCTCCTCTTGGAAGTACGACCGGCTGAAGAATAAGAGTAGAGTTTTCACTGATACAAGATCAGTTAAACTCCTGATAATCCTCATGTTTCTGGTGATTGGAAAAATACAATCATCTCATCAGGTTTGGTTGGTCTATTCTCATTGTTTTTTCAAAAACCCTGCCAATTCAGGATAAAAAAATACCGGGCTCATATTCTCTAAAAAATTATGGCCGATATGGCTCTTCCCGTGTGCAATGACCACCGATTAGTTTCAGGAAGAAGAGGGGAGCAAACCAGAAAAATCCTGTAGGAGCAGGGATTAATCCTGCCATCACAACAGAAAAGGCGATAAAAAATGCAGCAACCGGTCTTTGCAGGTAGAGTGGCATGATAAGCACAATCGCTGCAGCACATACAACTGCCAGGTATACTGATACTCCCCAGACAAGTGCGTGTGCAAATAAAAGTCCGATGATCACCGGATGGACATGAACTGCCACAAACGAAAAATGAGAGACAAACCCTTTTCCTTCCCTGTGCTCCCACCGTTTTGCCGGGGAGAATGCAAGAGTCAGGAGGCCTCCGCATATATCAATGGTTATCAGAATGAAGATTATCCATTGCAGAGAACTCCAATCAATTCCCTGGAGATATACCGGGAGAATTATCAGGCAAGACAGGATAATGAGCCCTGCAAAATTTATGAATATTTCAAGTCTTGTCATACCAGGACCAAAAAACCTGTCAAATATTCCTTTTATTCCTGGACGGGGCTCTGGATAATTCCAATTAATTTCCATGTATTTTCTCCTCGTTATGGTTTTATATAGTACAAAATTCTGTAACAATATGTTCAAACAACTGTCTCATCTATAGATACTTGTATTCAGGACCATTTTTTTATCTGGCAGCCATCATGGGTGATGTTAGAATATATGTTAGAATATAAATTTTAAGAGATGATAACAGAATCCTGTCAGAAACCGGGTATGCCTCTATACATTTCAGGAGGATAATCCCATTATTATGGGGCACTATACTCTCAACCTCCGATGAAAAAACGTAATTGTTATTACCAGGACCAGATAAAAAAAAGACTGGGATGAATACACCTGTATGTCGTTTCCTGTAGCTTGCACCAGCGCAAAATGAGTCCCCCGGAATCAGTAGGAATGCCTCCCGTGGTGATTTTTTTTCATTATACCTGCTCATAATGTCAAAAACCCGGTTTATGGAGTAATTTGTACAATAAGTCTTAAGTGGATCTCGACTGATCTCCATGCAGGTGTTTTTATGAAAACCGGATGGGTAATATTAGGATTTTTGATCTTCCTTCTTCTGGCAGGAATTGCAGTGGCGATTCAGTGTCCTGAAGGCTGTTTCTGTATGACTACCTTGGAAGCAAAGCAGAAACAGATGGTACCATGCGATGATGATTTGATCTCCTGTGGTAAATCCAAAACGGGAGATCCGCTCTATTGTTTCAAGCCCAATACGTCTGGAACAGGTAGCAGGACCGGGACCCTCCTTACTCCAAATGCATGGGTAACGGTCACTCCTACCCCTCCCCCTTCCCTCTCCATTGACCTGGAACCAGGATCATGTCCGAAAGGCTGTACCTGCTTTTCTACCCTGGAAGCAAAGCAGAAACGAATGGTGCCGTGCGGAGATGATTTGATCTCCTGTGGAACATCCAAAACGGGAGATCCACTCTACTGTTTCCAGCCCAATATCTCTGCGGTACGTGACATGCCGGGAACTTTGCATGCCACATACACCATGATCACTATTACACCGACACCTACACAGAGTCCCAGTACTGAAGCATGTCCCGGATCCTGTGAGTGTTTCACTCCAGACGAGGCAAATAAACGGAGATTGATTCCGTGTGCAAAAGATCGGATAACCTGTGGTGAATCAGAGGCTGGGGAGCCAATGTACTGTTACAAGGAGAAGTCATCACCCTCTCAACCAGCTCCCGTCGTTTCTCCTTTACCAGTCAGTACCATTGTGATCCCGGATTACTCCATGGCTTACATCACTCTCACTCCAACTCCGATTCAGACACATACCATTGAGGGGAGGGTGGCCGGATCAACCATTTTTTCCGGTGGTGATTCTGACGGTGATGGGATTGGGGATCTCAGAGATCTCTGCCCTGATGTTTCTGATCCTGAGCAGGGAGATGTCGATCATGATGGAGTCGGGGATCTATGTGATGCATGTTCCCTTCCACTGGTTAGGGGAGAAGTGTACTGTTGTCCTGAACTTAAACGGTTAACCGGGGTTTCATGCCTGGAACTCTCACAATATTCACCAACTGAAGGAAGGGATGTCTATTACTGGGAGAAGCTGTATGGCAAAGTCTCCGGGGATGGATGCGGATGCAATGATATTGATGGTCTGAATCCTTTGAAACCGAGTTCGATATTCACTGAGTCCTGTACCCAGGATGTATCAACTCATTCAGGACCGCCAGGATCAACATCCACGATGGTGACGGGAGAATCCCATTGTGTGTATAATGTTGCAGATCGCTGTTCTGTAGATGGTAATAAGGTTGTTGAGTATGTCTGTGGAGAGAATGGTCCTGAACCGATAGAGATAGAATGTCCGAATGGATGTATCAATGGGTACTGCACTTGTGATTCGGATGGAGGAATAAATTATGCACAACCAGGATCAATCGGTCTGTATGAGGATGTTTGCCTGGACGACCATACTTTAAGAGAGTATTATTGTGAATATGAGTACCTGCCAGGTGATCCGTCTGGAGGGACGTTCGTTGAAAGTTACGAAGATGTGTACTGTGAATTTGGTTGTGTAAATGGGTACCGGTGCCCGAACGAAGAATGTACCTCTGAAATAGGAGAAATTCATGAATACTCCTTTTAAATAATTTTCATATAGGTACACTGTATCAAGGTAAGAGGACATCTTCGCATCTGGTATGGTATCGGATGGCGATTTTATCAGAGATACCTAATGGCACGTATATGTCCGGTAATATGGGCAGATGAGGAGATGCGATGCAGGAACGTTTGCTGAATAGTATAGGTACAGGTGTAATGCTCCTCTGTTTGCTCATTTTAGGTTCTACAGGCGATCACTCCTATTTTTTTACTCCAAACTGGGTGGTATCTACCTGAATGAGTGAACTTGGTAATGCAAGCCTGCCGAATTCACTCCAATATTCGGCGAATGAATGGAGTAAGAATGACATTGTATCCTGGTCCATGGAGATTTTTTTTTACCGGCACATCGCATAGAATGGAAACGGCTTTTTCCATTATACAGAGGTCATCCTGTCTTAAAATAATGCTATGTAGACGTTGGAAGGGAAAGGACGAA
>CAYWHV010000155.1:0-6179 GCA_964458045.1 uncultured Methanospirillum sp. | reverse complement strand
CTGAAGGAGGAACACGAGGCAGTACTGTCACCGTCGGGGGATCAACCTCCATTCCATTCACCCATCCCCAGTCACCGCCACCTCATCCTCCTGTCATATCCCTTGATGTGTTTGACACCCGTGTCCCGATGCCAAAGGCTTTGAAAAACCATCTGACCGAGGTAATGGATGATCCTGCAGCATGGGCAAAGATGAATGTAGAGCAGTTCGGAGCCGATATGGTGACCGTTCATCTGCTCTCAACCGATCCACTCATTCAAAATAAATCTCCCCGGGAAGCTTCAAAGACGGTTGAAGAAGTCCTGCAGACTGTGGATGTTCCCCTTATCATCGGCGGATGCGGCGATCCCAAAAAGGATGCAGAAACCTTTACCGAGATAGCAGCAATGGCAGAAGGAGAACGCCTCCTCTTAAATTCAGTCACCTCTGACATGGCAGATGCCAAGACACTTGAACCGGTATGCAAAGCAGCAGATACCCATGGCCATTGTCTTCTTGGATTTACCGGTCTTGACCTGAACAGTGCAAAGGAACTGAACCGGCGGATATACCAGTATTTCCCTCCCGAACGACTTCTCATGGACCTGACAACGGTTGCCCTTGGATATGGACTGGAATACTCGTTCTCAATCCATGAACGTGCACGAATGGCTGCACTCATGGGCGATAAAGAACTCCAGCATCCGACGATTTCTGCATGTACAAATGCATGGTCAGCCCGTGAAGCATGGATGGATCTGGGTCCTGCATTTGGGAAGAATGATCTCCGGGGCCCATTATGGGAGACAATAGGCGGATTAACCCTGCTCCTTGCCGGTGTGGATCTCTTTTTAATGATGCATCCACTGGCTGTGTCAACACTCCGTGACGTTGCTGGAAAACTCATGCATCCGGCAGAGATAAAACCGGGTATGGCTGACTGGGCAGCACTGAAGATATGAGGTGGACAGGATGAAAGCGGAACATAAAAAAAGTATTCGGGAGATCAGTCCGATTGACGTATACAAACTCCTGCCACGGACAAATTGTGCAGAATGTGGCGAGGCCAACTGCATGGCTTTTGCAACCAGGGTGGTGAATGGTGAAGCGGTCATCGAAGGATGTCCTCCCATTCTGACGAAGAAGTATGAGAAAGACCTGCTCAAACTTCAGGAGTTACTTGCCCCGCCGGTTCGTGCAGTCCATTTCGGAACCGGAGAAAACCAACTAACCATCGGTGGAAAACATGTCCTGTACAGGCATGAATTCACCTACCAGAACCCGCCCCCTATTGCCATCGATATCTCTGACGATATGGAGAATGAGCAGATTGCTGCAAGAATTAAAAAGGTGCAGGATTTCGCATATACCTATATCGGACGACCACTCTCCCTTGATGCCCTGGCCGTCCGGTCAGTAACCCAGAACCCGGAGAGGTATACAGAGGTTATTCAGCAGATCTGCGGACTGTGCAATCTTCCCCTCATTCTCTGCAGCACTGATCCGGCTATCATACAAGCAGGATTGTCTGTATGTGCAGAGAGAAAACCGCTCATTTTTGCCATAACCAAAGAGAACTGGAAAGAGATGGGTGAACTGGTTCTGGATACCGGCTGTCCGGTGGTAGTATCAGCTCCTGGAGATCTATCCCTTCTCAGGACACTAGTCAGAACCCTTCAGGAATGGGGCATCGAAGATATGGTTCTGGACCCTGGTACATTCCATAGCGACCAGATCGGACAGACAATTCATCTCTTTACCACTCTCCGAAAAGCAGCGGTTAAAAATTTCGACGCACTCTCCGGATATCCGATTCTGGGAACTCCCATATCGGTATGGAACGGACAGGAATTATCCGACGATCTGAACCGCTGGCAGGAAGCATATCTTACATCCATGCTCATCACCCGGTATGCTGATCTCCTGATTATGCACAGTATTGAGGGATGGGCACTCCTTCCCCAGCTTATCTGGCGGTTTGGTATCTATACCGATCCACGAAAACCGGTGTCTGTTGATGCCGGTGTCAGAACCTTTGGCAACCCGGACAAGACATCTCCGGTTCTCATCACCTCAAATTATGCCCTGACCTTCTTTACCGTGGAGTCTGACATCAAGGCTGCAAAGATAGACTGCCATCTCATTGTCATCGATACCGGTGGCCTCTCTGTTGAAGCAGCAGTCGCCGGACGATATCTGACCGCAGCAAAAATTGCCGAATCCCTCAAAGAATGGAAGGCAGATACCCTTGTCTCTCACACATATCTCATCATCCCCGGTCTTGCTGCCCGGTTATCAGGAGAGACCGAGGAAGAGACCGGATGGCGTGTTCTTGTCGGCCCACGGGATTCATCAGGTATCGGGCAGATGATACGGGAACGCTGGCCTCCAGTGGAAGAATAATCGTGTCAGATTCAATATCTATTCTTTTTCAGCCGATGAACCGGATGGTGACCGTTGAGGCAGGTTGTACGGTCCTTGATGCAATCCGGGAAGCAGGAATTCAGTTTGAGGCCATCTGCGGGGGAAAAGGCACCTGTGGAAAATGCCGGGTAATCAGGGTATCAGGGAAGATATCAGAAGAAGGATCAGTCTGTGCAAAATTCCTGACCCTTGATGAGCAGCGGAAAGGGTACTGTCTGGCATGTCTTGTCAGGGTCTGGACCGATGCAGTATTTACAATTCCGATAGAGAGCAGAATAGACACTCCCCAGATTCTCCTTGACGTTGCCCGGACAATCGGGACAATCTACCCCTCTGTGCACAAATATCAGGTGGAGAGAATCACAACCGGACCAACCGCAATACTGGGGCCTTCTATCCGGTTTACCGGGTATACCGGGACACGGCCGGTGATGACTGAAGAACAGAGGCAGGTCATTATGCATGCATCCGGTCCTCTTACCGGCGTTATCGCTCTGGATGGAGGAACAAGCAGACTCATCAGCCTTGAAGAAGGAGATACAACCGGGAGTTTATTCGGTATCGCCCTTGATCTTGGAACCACTACCGTTGTCGGCCTTCTCATTGATCTCATCACCGGAGAGGTTATCAGACGGGCCTCAACTCTGAACCGGCAGATAACCCTGGGAGAAGAACTGGTCACGAGAATTGCCATCGGAAGAAAAGAGGAAGGAAGGGCAGATCTCCAGGCGGCAGCTCTTGGAAGTATCAACGAAGTTATTCACAAAATGACCAGGGATGCAGGAATTTTGGATAGTGAGATCAGCGACATCTGTATCGGCGGGAATACTGTGATGTCCTGGCTGTTTGCCGGAAGAGATCCGACTCCCCTTGAATATGTGGATGCACAGATCCCAACCGATCCGATTATTCTGACTGCAAAAGACTGTGGAATTGCTATCGGGCCTGATGTGCTGGTATACTGCCTTCCTGCGGTGAGCAGATTTGTCGGTGGTGATGCCATTGGAGATGTCCTGACCGCAGGCATGCACAAGAAAAAGGAAATATCCCTTCTCATCGATTTGGGTACGAATGGTGAGATTATCCTTGGAAATAAAGACTGGCTTGTCTCCACCTCCTGTGCCTCAGGCCCTGCCTTTGAGGGAGCAGGCATGCGGTCCGGGATGCGGGCGATGAGAGGAGCAATCGACGCGGTAAAAATTGCTCCCGACGGCCATGTCACCATCCATGTCATTGGTGATACAGAGCCGAAAGGGATATGTGGTTCTGGAATCATCGATGTCGCTGCTGCGATGGCTCGTGCAGGCATTCTGGACTTTAGCGGGAAATTTATCGATACTGCACCGGGTGTCAGGCAGGGAGAGAATGGACCAGAATTTTTACTCGTTCCTGCTCATAAAACCGCGACCGGAAAAGATATTGTCATCACGAGTGAGGATATGGCCTATCTCATGGACTCGAAAGCCGCGGTTCTTGCAGCGATAACAGTCCTCTTACAAAAATACCGGTTACGACTTCGTGATATTCAGCAGGTATTTCTTGCCGGAGCCTTCGGCTCATACGGAAACATAGATCACCTGATATCATTTGGAATCCTTCCTGAATTTCCGTCTGCTGAATTTCACCGTATAGGAAACGGATCACTTGCAGGGTCGTATGCCTGTCTTCTTTCCATAGATGCACGGCGGGAAGCAACCGCGATTGCAGCGAAGATGGGATATATCGATCTCCTGGTTGATAATGATTTTATCGAGGAGTACTGGGCTGCACTCCGGATACCTGGAAAAGAAGAGTTGTTTCCCTCCCGGTTTCCAAAGAAACTTTGAATTCATCAAACCGGAATGAGTAATTCAGTCAGTAATTCCTCCTCCGGCACGTCATCAGGATCATTCAGGTACAGATCCCGGCACGGTGATTTCGGTTCATATCCCTGGTTCGCAGTCCATTCATAGAGTTTACCCCAGGATTCATGAACGTCCTGGTATGGCCCCTTATGTATTGCTGATGCAAACCGGCCACCAGGCATAGTCCGGATAGTAATACCTGATATCTGATCAGGTACCCTCCCCGTAACCGGAACGGCCACTTCTACATCTGCATCACATTCCCGGTACTCTCCATCATGGTAGATAGTCATGAATGGGCCGGTTATGGAGACCTGTTCTGATCCTCTCTGGGGAGAAGAGAAATATGCACATAAAGTGCCGATAAGTCGCGGGATTACCTCTTCATATGTTCCCTTATCCCGGATAGAAAGCACTCTGAGCGATTCGATATCTTTTAAGGTTGGTTCTGCTACAATCATGGAAAACATCTCCATCTGCTGTCTTTGCAGAAAGTGATCAATGGATTGTAACCGTTTGATCTCGGTAGATACCCGTTTTCTTTGCTCCTGAATAAGCCGTGCAACCAAACTGTCATCTCCCTGTTCCTTCGCTGCCAGGACTTCAGTTATCTGTGCAAGAGGAAATCCCAGATCTACAAGAGAGCGGATCATGACACCCCGTTCAATCTGTGCTACCTGGTAATACCGGTATCCGGTAAACCGGTCCTTCACAGCTGGGGATAGGAGACCGGTTTCATCATAGAGACGAAGTGCTTTGCAGGTCAGGCGGGTAATCATTGAAAACCTTCCGATGGGTATCTTTTCCGGGATCATAATGCTACACATACATGTGTGCTCCGGATTGGTATAGGTGACCGCACTTTCCCATGGGGGAAGGTTTGTATGGAGCAGGTATGATTATCAGGGTATTTTTTAGGAATAGAATGAATAGTACAGTATGGATACTGAATCGGTACCCACCGGATTTCAGAACGTGGATAAAACAGGTGAATCGGATTATTTCATTGAATATCTGAAATTCGTGGATTCAGTTCCAGAGTTTCGAAGTATCAAAGATAGAAATTACCGTGCCCTTGGTCTCAGGCCCGGGGATAGGGTCCTTGATGCCGGATGTGGGCTTGGTTTTGACACCTGCAGAATAGGAACCCTGGTAGGAGCACAGGGAACAGTAATCGGCTTTGATTCAAGTACATCCATGCTCTCCGCAGCACAAAGCCTGATACAAAACGATCTGAATCAGGTCACATTCATGCACGGAGATATTCGAAATCCGGAATTTGAAGAGAATTTCTTTGATGCCATCTATGTTGAACGCCTGCTCCAGATCTCACCTGATCCACGGGAAATTGTAACCCAACTGATCAGGATATTAAAACCGGGCGGGACTCTCGTTATCACTGAACCAGACTGGGGAACCATGGCCCTTGATCCGGGAGATAAAGAGACTATCCGCTCACTTATCTCTTTTTGTGCAGATTCCTTCCCGGATGGCTGGACAGGAAGAAAGCTTCATCGATATTTCACTGAA
Source organism: uncultured Methanospirillum sp. (assembly GCA_964458045.1). Lineage (GTDB taxonomy): Archaea > Halobacteriota > Methanomicrobia > Methanomicrobiales > Methanospirillaceae > Methanospirillum. Next base: position 402 of record CAYWHV010000155.1, on the reverse strand, counting down.
GCCGGACTTGATACAACAATAGAAGTTGAACCTGTCATAATGCAAGATTTTCCGACGATACGGCGTGCGATGAATTTTGATAATTTTATCTGTGGAGCAGTTCAGAATGGAAACATGTCACAGGTCCAGGCTGATGAAATGATGAATGGTTTTCAACGAGCTGGAGAAAAGGGGACATTTTTCTTTTCATATATGATATATCGGGCGATTGGGAAAAAGAGAAAATAATCTCCATCGGTCAGATTTTTCCCTACTCTTTTAATTATTCATGGCCGGGATGGTGGTATGTATCCAGATTCCCGGAATGGTATACCTGAAAAGCAGGAAAAAAACAGAATTACGGTGGTATCCGACGAGTTTTATGTCAGCGACAGAGTATCCATTATCACATATCATTCGGCA
>CAYWHV010000154.1:0-6225 GCA_964458045.1 uncultured Methanospirillum sp. | reverse complement strand
GGTCGCGAGTTCAAATCTCGCCTGAGGCTTAAAAAAATCCCGTTTCTCGATATTACCGAGTATGAATTTCTCTGTTTTTCTTTTCATAATTTTTTCCACCTGAAATTATTGATTTTTTTAACGCCTTTCTCAGAAAAAAACATGCTTGTGTCACCCAATTTTTTATTACCTATTCCAGCCGATTTTAGAAGAAGATGGTAAAAAAGAGGTTTTGCTGATGTCACCAAAGGCCAAAGTGTTGACCAATAAGGATAACGTCAGCAACTAACAAACTCTTTTCTACCAGACCCGAGCGGGAACAGGCCCACTCGAGAAAGGTATTTACGATTTGATATCGTACTACCATTTGTACTCCTGTCATGGATAGCAACTTTCCAGGGGAGCTATTCCATGACTATTCCTATTGTTTCTTTTATCTGATTGATATCTCTTTCAATTTCGATCATGAAGCAATTTATGCAGTGGATGGGAATGCCACAGATATGAGTGAATTTTGCTGATTCATTAAATTTCTCAGTTCTTCAAGATAGATCGTAAACGCGATTTCACAAAAATATAGAATGATAGGTCCGACACCTAATGCGACCCAAATAATCCAAATAAATCGTTTAATTAAAAGTCACGATGCAGAGGTATATAATGGGTAAACATTAGGTAACAATGGAACAGACACTGTATTACCTACCATCTACAATTATTTGTATCATTTATGCCAGAGTTGCCATATCGATTTGAGAATATTAAAGGATCGGATGGTTTAACCATAAGCTCCATTGTCAAGGATTTCACAATTGAAGGGAAAAAATCCACAGTACTTGTTCCAGTTAATCCATCAATCATAATTACTGACTCTAATGCATCAACAATAAAAGACCAATACGTACTTGAGCTTGAGACAAAAGCAATTCAAAAGCGAGCAGAATTCTTCTCCACGATTTATTCATATGAATTTCTCACACCAGAATTGATTTTGCAAGTTGAGACGATCAGATTTTTTCATCAAAGGATACGTGAGTTTCTCACTTTTTCTGAATTTGAAGCATTTGAACATGATTTTGAATTACATTATATCCATGGTACTACGTTTATTGAAGGAAATACCCTTACCCTCAATGAAGTCGGACAAGTTATTGACCATACAATCAACCCTGAAAAGAAAACACTCCGAGAGATAAACGAAGTTCAAAATTATATAAGAGTGAAGAAATATCGGGATAATTTCAAAGGAAATATTACTATCAGTTTTCTAAAACACCTTCACGAACTCATCATGAATAATATTGACATCGAATCAGCAGGTGTTTTTAGAAGAACTGATGATATTCGCATTGCAGGTTCAGATATCATTCCTACTCCTTCAATGAAAATTAAAACCGAATTGGAAGATCGAATCCAGAATTTTTATGGTAAAATCGCGGAAAATTTTTTTCCTTTCGAACAAATTATTTTTTTTCATTACCAGTTTGAAATCAGACATCTATTTATTGATGGGAACGGGCGGGTGGGAAGAGAAATTCTAAACTACCTGTTATCTCAATACGGATATCCAAAATTCTATTTCCCAAATACACATCGTGAACGATATATCCGTGCACTGATATCAGGTAATGATGAGAAATTTTCCGAAATGCTTCGTGAATTTTCCGCATTGTTATATGGTCAATACCATGATGCACTCCAAAGTAACCTTGAAAGGGTTGTTATCCCTGTGAAAGAAAAAACCCAAAAGCGGCTCGAGGATTTCTTTTCTATTTAAAATAATTACTTCTCAACTTCAAATACCCGAAATCCCATGTTACCAAAACAGTAAATCACAAACAGCCTGATATCCGCCTGTGGATATTCCTCGATAAGCCCTTTTCCATATCCCTGAACCTGCTGTTCATGTTCAGGCTGGAGTTCAAAGGTTTCAGGAGTCCTGTTAAACCGTGAAAACTCCGCTCCGGAATAATATTTAAACTCGATTATCCACCGGAGTCCGGCAAACCGCTCATTGAACTTCCCCACAAACTCAAGATCTGATCTTCCCTCCGGATAGGAACGCTCAACATTCCAGGTAAACCAGGGAGACAGGTACCGGCTGCATAATTCATAAAAAGTCGTCCGGTAAAAATTCTCATTAACCTGCATGAAGACCGATTCAGGAAGCTGACCAATATAAAGGCGCCAGTAATCAGAAAAAAGCCTGGGGAGATCTGGATGAGCGATAAAATCTCTCATCATCTGCTCATATTTTTCCTGCCCCAAATCCATGCGGAATATCTCATTAAAATATTCCACAACCATCTCCTTCATGGAGAGATTTGGAATTGTTAATGCAAACTCATCCTTCAGGGTCAGAATCCCAAGATAAAAGAGTGAAACAGGATAAAATGCCGGCTCGAAGAATTCATGCAGATTAAATTGTGAAGATAGCGCTTTCCGACTATATGAAACGGTTTCATGGACGGTAAGCCGACTGACAAACTCCTCAAGAATTTCTGTCTTCCCCATGGTCAGTCTTCTGACCCACTCCAGATCTGTCCGAAGGTTTTTATCAAAGAGATTATCAGGGATTGATTTGAGTTCAGTAAACTGGCGGAAGAAGAACATAAGCATTGTGGAGTTATAAACCGCCGGAGTGCTGGTCTTCACAAAATGGTACCCGTCATACATATTTTTGATAACTTCATCAACCTGATTTCGCGTGGATGGATCAATGCCATAATCACGATATACTTCATCCATGAGATTGTCAACTTCTGCCTGGGTAAATCCAAGCATGTGCTCATAGACCGGATCGAGGGTGATGAACGTGGCAATATTGTATGCAGAACATACATCATCAATGGTGACAGGAAGCACTCCGGTGATGAAAATATTGGTTACTGAACCGGTTTGTCTGCCTGCTTTGAGAACTTTGTAATAGGTCCGGAGGAAACTATCCCCTGATGTAATTTCATAATACAGATGATCGTAGTGCCGGGTTATGAGTTGATTGACGAAATTGTCATACTCATCGATTATCACATAGACCGGGGGGGCACCTGAGGTCCTTACATGGCCCAGCCAGGTTGAAAGATTCAGTGAGGCGGGATCATCCATCCTGATCTCAGGCATATTGGGGAGATACTCAGAATAAAGAGTCGCGGTCTCAATTAATCGACGGTTACAATAATGGTTAAAGTTTTGTTCGAGCTGGTTTTTCGTGTCAGATGAAGATAGTTCAGAGAAATCCAATTTGAGAACTATGAAGGAGTTATGCGATGGAGTCGGGTTTTTGCCGATCCAAGTGGAACCAAAAAGCTCTTCGAACCTTGAGGCCTCACGGATGTCATAATAATACTGGAGCATCGAGCAGAACAGGGATTTGCCAAATCTTCTTGGACGAAGGAAAACCGGGTTCTTTATTGCTTCCAGTTTTTCGATGAAATGAGTTTTGTCAATGAAATAACGGTTTTCCTGTATTAATTCAGCATAATTCATTATTCCATATGGTATCTGCCGCTGCATATTGTTCTCCGAGATATCGTAATTGTGTAATCCATTTACTATCAGATATTTAAAAAGGATGCCGTATTGAATGAACGTAAAATAATTCGGAGATATCTCGAACTGTTCAATCAGAAAGAAAGGGATATCTCCAGGTTAAGTTTTTTGGTCAGTGAAAGTTTGGCTTTTTTATCTGTACAAAAGAGAGGAAGTGAGACCAGGGAGAGGTGAATCATTAGTAATAGATGAATACCAAAGACATACGTATCACGTGGCATATCGATAGACCATATGAATTACTTTAATATTGGATAATTTTCCCAGATTTAACAAATTGAGAGATCTAAATGTCAATTTCTATCGTGACCATAGGCTAATTTACAGTGAAAGAGTAATTGAAGAGCCTACTTTTTATTTCCCATGAAAATCGGGATCAAGTAGGTTGACTTGAACCATTAATTCGCATAATCTCCTTACCTTCCTCTTGAACAATTATTTCTGCCCCCCATGGACAAAAGCTGAATTATCTTTTCGATCCCAATCCTCTCAATTTTTCAGGAAACTTGAGATTCTTACCAATTTTCACTCAAACAGTCTTACTAACCACAATGACCAATCAACCGATGAGATTTTCATAGTTTCGGATGCGAACCGCGAAGCGTTTCATGTGGGATTCCAACATATCGTTCCTCTTTCTCATCTCTCTCATAACACGAATTTGAACTTTTTATCACCGTTCCCATGAGTAACCTTTTGTGAAATTAAACAAATACCAGATTAAGCATGAATCAAATAAAAATTATTGTTGAACATCATCCAGATGGATATATCGCCTATCCGGTGGGCATGAATGGAATTGTCATTGGGGAGGGAGACACATACCAGGAAGCATTAGATGATGTCACATCGGCAATTCGGTTTCATCTTGAAACCTTCGGGGCTAATGCATTCCAGGATTATGATCTCATCGGGGCCGATCTCGCTGAGGTTCTTATCTAAATGAAATTCCCTCACGATGTACCAATACACAAAGTGATAAAATCTCTTGAATCAATGGGATTTCTTGTGGTTAGGTCAGGAAACCACATTTCTATGGAGCGCCAGAATCCTGACGGTACAAAAACACCTCTCACCATGCCCAACCATCATAAAATAAAAGGATCAACCCTGCGGATGATTTGTACTCAGGCAGGGATTACTCGTGAAGATTTCATTCATGCATACGAAAACTCCGGATAAATTAAAATTATTTTCTCACCGGCCATCGTGCTCTACTTGTGCCACTTGAACGATACACAAATATTGGAAGAAATTTTTTCTTCTCCTGATCTGTGACTTCACTCACTAGAACAGGAAAAAGTAATAAAGAACGGCGCGACAAAAAAAAGTAAACCGGTATGTTAACCAGGTTTGGAACGAGAAAGCCACAAGAGCCAGATCTGTTCGAAGGTTTTTATCAAAGAGATTATCCGGGATTGATTTGAGTTCAGTAAACCGCCGGTGTACTGGTCTTCACAAAATGGTACCCATCATACATATTTTTGATAACTTCATCAACCTGATTTCGCGTGGATGGATCAATGCCATAATCACGATATACTTCATCCATGAGATTGTCAACTTCTGCCTGGGTAAATCCAAGCATGTGCTCATAGACCGGATCGAGGGTGATGAACGTGGCAATATTGTATGCAGAACATACATCATCAATGGTGACAGGAAGCACTCCGGTGATGAAAATATTGGTTACTGAACCGGTTTGTCTGCCTGCTTTGAGAACTTTGTAATAGGTCCGGAGGAAACTATCCCCTGATGTAATTTCATAATACAGATGATCGTAGTGCCGGGTTATGAGTTGATTGACGAAATTGTCATACTCATCGATTATCACATAGACCGGGGGGGCACCTGAGGTCCTTACATGGCCCAGCCAGGTTGAAAGATTCAGTGAGGCGGGATCATCCATCCTGATCTCAGGCATATTGGGGAGATACTCAGAATAAAGAGTCGCGGTCTCAATTAATCGACGGTTACAATAATGGTTAAAGTTTTGTTCGAGCTGGTTTTTCGTGTCAGATGAAGATAGTTCAGAGAAATCCAATTTGAGAACTATGAAGGAGTTATGCGATGGAGTCGGGTTTTTGCCGATCCAAGTGGAACCAAAAAGCTCTTCGAACCTTGAGGCCTCACGGATGTCATAATAATACTGGAGCATCGAGCAGAACAGGGATTTGCCAAATCTTCTTGGACGAAGGAAAACCGGGTTCTTTATTGCTTCCAGTTTTTCGATGAAATGAGTTTTGTCAATGAAATAACGGTTTTCCTGTATTAATTCAGCATAATTCATTATTCCATATGGTATCTGCCGCTGCATATTGTTCTCCGAGATATCGTAATTGTGTAATCCATTTACTATCAGATATTTAAAAAGGATGCCGTATTGAATGAACGTAAAATAATTCGGAGATATCTCGAACTGTTCAATCAGAAAGAAAGGGATATCTCCAGGTTAAGTTTTTTGGTCAGTGAAAGTTTGGCTTTTTTATCTGTACAAAAGAGAGGAAGTGAGACCAGGGAGAGGTGAATCATTAGTAATAGATGAATACCAAAGACATACGTATCACGTGGCATATCGATAGACCATATGAATTACTTTAATATTGGATAATTTTCCCAGATTTAACAAATTGAGAGATCTAAATGTCAATTTCTATCGTGACCATAGGCTAATTTACAGTGAAAGAGTAATTGAAG
>CAYWHV010000153.1:0-6278 GCA_964458045.1 uncultured Methanospirillum sp. | reverse complement strand
GTAGAGAGAAGGTTTTTAAGTAATTCACCGGTAATTCCCGCACCAGATCCAATAATCTCCCGGTCACGTGCTGACATCAGATCACCCGGATGATGTGCATCTGAATCCACAACCATGAGACATCCGGTCTTTTCTGCAACTCTGACTACATGGCCGTTTGTCCGGTTATGCCCGCCCCTGGCAGTAATCTCAAGAGCGATATTGTTTCTTCTGGCAAGGGATGCATCTTCTCCGGTGATGAGCCCCGGATGGGCGAGAATGTCAACGTGAGGACAGGAGGCTGCAGCATGATTTGTTCCCGGCATCACCGGTTCAACCGGGGATTCACCATGGACAACCACAATATCTGCCCCGTTCTCTTTGGCATAGCGGGCAAGTTCAGCAATTTCTGCTGGCGGGACATGGGTAATTTCTACTCCACGAAGGAGCCTGATTCCCATAGTATGAGCAGATTTTGTCACCCGGCCAAGTGATGCGAGTGTCTCTTCAATATTTCCGGCATCAACATGATCGGTAATGCCGACCACGGTATATCCAAGGACCTGCATGCGTCTAAGGAGTTCGGTCGGGAGCAGGTCTCCGTCCGAAAGGAGCGTATGGGTGTGAAAATCGTACATGTCAGTTCTTCTTTCCTGCGTTTTTCAGTCCCGAACTGACCAGTGCGATCAGTTCTCCTTTTGAACCCGGAAATTCGATGACAAATCTTCCCTGGTGCTTCCACCAGTACGCAGGGTGGGATTTTGACTCACGGGTAAAAGAAATCCTGTTTGCTTTTAAGATTCGTTCGATATCCCCGGGTTCAGGATGAGCGACGCCGGTGTCACGGGAGACTCTGCGCCCCTCTGACCGCATCAGCTCACTGTCAAAGTAACAGGGATAGAGTATTACTCCCTTATCCATTCTCACAGATCTGCAATCTGAACCTATAAAGTACCAGCGGGAGAGATGCTATGGTATGCATCATATCGATATCTCCATTGAAAAAGATATTTTTTCGGCCAACCGAAAACTGGCTGATGCAAATGCCGCGCACCTTCATGCCCATGGAGTCAGGGCTTTTGATCTGCTCGGGGGCATTGGGTCAGGAAAGACGGCACTCATCGAAAAGGTCGTTCCAAAACTGAAAAGCAGAGGACTGAAAGCTGCAGCGATCGCGGGTGATGTGTATGGTGATGATGATTTTCAGAGAATTGTTGCCCTTGGCATCCCTGCGGAAAATGTGAACACCGGAAAGGAGTGCCATCTGGATGCACATATGATCGAACATGCCCTGGACCATCTTGCGCTCAATGATGTCGATGTCCTGTTTATTGAGAATGTTGGAAATATGGTGTGTCCGACTGATTTTGAGCTGGGCGCGGAGAAACGAATTGTTGTTGTCTCCTCAACCGAGGGTGATGATGTTGTCAATAAGCATCCGATGATGTTTCGGGGTTGCACGATTGCCGTGCTGAACAAGATTGATCTTGCCGACGCGGTTGGTGCAGACCTGAACCGGATGGAGCGGGACATGCTCCGGTACAATCCAGCCATGAAAATATTCAGAACGCATATGCAGCCCGCGGATGGGATTGCTCCTCTGGTTGATGAGATCCTGTCCTAAGCGGAATCTTATATACTGGCGCGGGGGATATGTATAAGACTCCGTGGTTTACCCGGCCCTCCCACTCCGGGTAAATGCTACTTGAGGAAGAGATATTATGCAATGGCAAGGACGTTCTGTTCGGAAATCCACCGGCGGCAGGTACTGCCCGTCCCGTGGAAAAAAACGCAGGGAGATCGGGTCAGCTCCGGCTGAAACCCATATTGGTATTGACCGGAGAAAAATTTCCCGTACCTACGGCGGAAATAACAAGGTCCGGGCACTCCGGTGTGAATATGCTGCAATCAGCAATGCAACGACCGGAGAGACAAAGAAAGTAAAGATTGAGACTGTGGAAGAGAACGCAGCAAACCCGAACTATGTCCGGCGTAACCTTCTCACCCGTGGTGCAATCATCAGAACTGAACTTGGCCGTGCACGGATTACCAGCAGACCAGGTCAGCATGGCGTTATCAACGCTGTTCTGATCGAATAACTCTTTTTTAAAAAAGTTTCAGGTGTTTTTTACCTGAAAATCAGTGTATCCATAACAGCTTACCGGGATCTCCCAGAGAAATATACCCTGACCATCCGGAATAACGGTGGCAAGATACTGATACTCAGCAGCTCCGGTCATACGCCCGAAGATGCTTACCGGGGCTCGCAGATTCCCTGCAGATAAAAATCCCACGAGTGATGGTTTTTTACCCGTTGACAGATCTCCGGGATATATTGAGAATGATATGTTCTGTTCCTGGTTCACAAAAGGCTCCGGACTTCCTCCCTCATAGGTATTTACCACAGCAGGAATACTCACACTCTGACCTGAAGTAAAAAGACCGGGATGATAACCGGGTGCTGAAGAAGGGGCACCTCCGGTATCTGCCAGAACGCTGCTGACTGAAATGGTGCCAATCCCCACCAGCACACATAACAGCAGCACAATGTAACGCGATCTGAAATTTCCATTCATCTGACTCACATCTCCATCCGCTTATGCAGAATGTGTACCACCAATATTCTCCTGTGCAGATAAAAAGAATGGGATGAAAGCATTATCCGCTAAATTAGTTGGAATTTTTAATCAGAGAAAAAAGAATGATGAGTTAGAGAATCTAACATACGTATAGGATTTCTCACTCCCGGTACTCTGACATGACACTCAAAACCGCACTCGCAGCACCGTTTTATCACAGCAGGGCCCAGAAACTTGGGAAAAGTGAATTAATTTACTATTATGCCTTTGACCGCCGGTGGATGGATCGTGAACAGGTTGATCTTCTGATTCACCGGGGGATTGAGCAGCATCTTCTGGAAACAGATGGGGAGATGTACTATCCTCTCTTTGACCTTGCAGAAGTCCAGATTCCTATCGGGTATAAGCCATCATCATCCATTTTTGATGCGCATGATCCCTTTGAACAGCTTCTGGACCGGATCACCAGTCATACCAGAAAAGAACCGGAAGAGATCATAGCCCGGATGAATCAGGTCATAACCGAAAACTTTGATGGAAATATCAGGCCTGAAGCGGCTCTTGTCATTGTTGCGAAAAGAAACGGCATCCCTGTTACCGATCTGCTTGATCCACTCAAACAGGTACTGCTGAAAAAAGATGAATAATATTTATTCTGCTGCCGGTGCTTCTGGTTCTGCTGGAGCAAAGTATTCTGCAAGGACCTTAGAACCCTGGGCTGCAACGATTGCATTGATCTGAACAAAGTCCTGGGTAATCTCCGAACCACGGACCATTTTTCTTCGGCGCTCACCATCAACACGTGGGTGAAATCCGACTCCGCCTGCCATAAGGACCTTCCGCCGCCCGGCGGTCTGAAGAGTCTTTCTTGCGGGGGTTCCGTTCCGGTCAGAAGCGCCAGTAATCCGGATCTTGTATCCTTCAAAACCAAGTGCTGAACCGTCTATCTCATCGCCGATACGCTTGCCTATAAAAGAGCCGGCTCCTGCGCCACTGGCATCAATATTGTATGCCTTGCCGGTTGCCGGATCTGAAAGGACTACCTTAAAATCAACCATTATTATCACCAAATTAGAAATTCATCGATCGCTGCAAATTTTTTATTTTCGTCCGATCCGAAGAACCCATCACTCAGGCAATGCTGAGAAGTCTCCTTACAGGTTAGTATATATCCTTATTAATTCTACTTCCCCCAGAAGGGATTCTCCTTCCGGAAGAGCCGGGTGTATTCATTCAGAACTTCCTTTGCATCTTCGTTCAGGTGAGAGAGCATCTCTGTCTCCAGGACTTTTACGTGCCGTTCCGGAACGCCTACAAGCAGTTCATCTTCCACGTCAAACTGTCTGCCAACCGTGGCACCTTCTATGGAGATTGCAACCTCATCCCCGGCATGTGCTTCCTGGATGTTCTCCTTCCTCAGTTGCATCGATTTCAGAGACCCGGCCTTTTTTCCGTCTCTTCTGACAAGATTCACACCGGTCCGGAGCGTCCCGGAGAGGATCCTGACCCCGACAACTGCGGGATTATTCTGTCTGAATACACATCCGGGAAGAATGAGAATTTTTGCCGGAAAGATGATCTTTTCAAATCTCTTCTGGTCCATTACCCTCTTGAGATTATTCCTCCATTCCAGGTAATCTTCAAGAATGTGGTAGATAACGTTCCCCGAGAAGAACTGGATCATCTCAGAATATGCCGGTTCCTTCAGGAGATCCTGAGCATCAGGGAGCACCGGGGTGTTAAAAGCTATCAAAACCCTGTACAGGGGGTCTTTAATGGTTTCAGCCTCGATAACGTCATGCCTGCTGACCTGGCCAACCTCAGCCCGCATGACCGGGATTTCATGCGCGGTCAGTTCCTTGCATAATGCCTCGAGCGCCCCGATGGTGTCGGCCTTGATGATGAGTCCTTCCGGAGAGAGATTGACATTAATCTCGGTCATCTCTTTCGCAATACTGGTCTTAATCTCTTCAGGATTATCACCAATGACCCGCACCGGTGATCCGGCAATGACCTGGTCAAGTCCGGGGGCACTGACCTTTACCCCTGCTGCCGCGGCGACTTCTTTCACCCGTAAGAAACGGTCTTCAACCAGGATCTCCTGCATGGGTCTTGGCTGGAGAAGAGATCTGACCTTGGTTGTCTGGACACCATCTGTGGTTGCAATCGCTATCTCATCGCCGACCCGGATGGTCCCGTCAAACAGGATGACATCAATGGTGGCTCCAAGTCCCTTCTCTTCCTTCACCTCAAGAACTGTTCCTGACCCTGGCCCGTCAACCGTAAGGGTCAGTGCTTCTTCCATGTACCGTTGTGCCAGACCAATGAGGACCATCAGAAGATCGGAGATTCCTTCTCCGGTGTGGGCACTGAGCGGTACGATTGCCAGGTTTCTGGCGAAATCTGATACCCGGTCAAACCGCTCGGATGAGAATCCATGCTCTGCGAGGGTGGCAACAATATCATAGACCTTTGTCTCAACAAGGAGAGTAACCCGTTCATTCTGAGCTGCAAAACTCTTCAGGAACGGAGACTTTTCGGTAGATCGCCATCCCGGAATCCGGTCAAGCTTTGTTGCTGCGATCACAAAGGGGGTTTTACAATTCCGGAGGATCTGAATTGCTTCGATAGTCTGTGGCTGAAATCCTTCTGTGATATCCACAACCACGATGGCCATATCAGCAAGTGCCCCTCCACGTGCCCTGAGCGTGGTAAATGCGTGATGACCCGGAGTATCAATGAAGAGTAATCCGGGAATGCTGATATTCAGACTCTTCATTCCCCCGCTCATGTTCGTGATGGAGTCTATCGGGACAATTGTTGCACCGATATGCTGGGTGATTGCTCCAGCCTCTCCGGCTACGACTGAGGATCCTCTGATCCGGTCCAGAAGAGATGTCTTCCCATGATCCACATGCCCGAGAACACAGACAATAGGAGTCCTGATATGGGGTGTATCTCCTTCGTTTTTAATTTTCTTCACTGCTTTTTTAGCCACCTTTCCACCACCACAATTATTTTGTCGTCCATTCCCGGTGCTATTTGAAAACAGGAGATATCCTTCCGGGGAGAGGATCTGATAATGTGGTATACATCAGTGGTCACGGCTAATAATCATTCACAATACCTGCCAGGAAGGGTCAGCCACACTGAATACAATCAGAACCAATGTGTGCCAGGGAGTAGATAGCTTCAAATCATCTCCATGATAACATATATGGTGCAACCTGCCTGGGTGGGGTAATGGCTATCCTAAGGGATTGTGGTTCCCTCGATCTGGGTTCAATTCCCGGTCCAGGCCTAAAGGCGTTTTAGGTTCAATGCCTAAACTTTTTTTATGTTGATACCAAATTGGATAGTGGTGACTGTCCACGTCCTCCTTCTACCAGTTCAATGAGAAATACACCGGTGAGAGGTCCATAGAGAAGGCTATACAAGATGGGGTTCTGACCGAAGATGACGCGAACCTGATTAAAGAGTTCGTGTATGTGAAGAGCACACGGGATGGAAACTCGGACGCACGGGTAAAGAAACTTATTTTCACATTGGTATCCTGGCGGCGGTTTATTCGGAAACCGTACCGGGATGCGGGCATCATTGATCTGTATGAGGGGATCAAGGGACTGAAAGAAGGGACCAGTATCAGGGGTAAGGAATACTCCCAGAACGCGAAGCATGATTATATCCGGATACTTCGGCAGTTTTACATCTGGATGATCC